>CAKZYZ010000227.1 GCA_937885075.1 uncultured bacterium
CTTATCATGGGGCTGGTGGAAAATATTGTTCGGCTCAATCTATCTCCTCTGGAACGGGCCATGGCGATGCAGGAGATTATAGAAAATTATAGATATACCCAGGAACAACTGGCGGAAGAACTGGGGGTGGACCGGTCCACCGCCTCTCATTTTCTCAGGATGATTCATATCCTTCATCCCGGGGTATTGAAGTATGTCCATGAGAGCAGTATCACCTTCGGCCACGCCAAGGCTCTGATGAGACTGAAAGATCAGGACGCGCAGCTGAAGATAGCAAACCGGATTGTCACGGACGACCTCACCATCTCCCAGACCGCTCTGCTGGTCGATCAGGCGCGGCCTCCCGGTGAGCTCAGCCCCGAAGAGAAGGAATTCAACGCGGTGGAGCGCGATATCGAAAGAGTGGTAGGACCGACGGAGTGGTGGGAAGCCATATCCATCAGGCAGGGGAAAAATAAAGAACAGCTGACAGTAGATTTTGATAGTCGGGATGGCCTGAAGAAGCTGCTTCTGAAGATATTGGAAGCTCTTTAGATTATTCAGCATTTCCCGGAGTCAGGGGACGGAGGCAATTTCGCGACTTACTGCTATTTAGAGTCCCCCCCATCTAAAATATTCCCCGGTCCCTGGCGTCCCGGTATCTTCCGTCCCTCCTGTAAGGTTTCAGTGAACCCCGTCCTCTCGTAGCGGCTGCCTTTAGGCTGCCACACGATGGCGACCTGAAGGCCGCCGCTACGAGCACGAGGCGATGTGGTTCACTGAAAGCTTACTCCCTCCTTTCCTCTCACCCTCTTTTAAATCACTGAATACAAGGATGTTACTTATCTATTTTGAACATTTCGGGGGATATTGTGTCTAAATACAATAAACCTATAATCAGTCCAATCAGCATTTAAAATAGTTGCGCGGATAAAATGGAAATCAGAATCACTGAAAAAGGTAATGAGTGAGAAAACCAACACGGGGAAAAATTCCTGGGGTCACCGATGGACTGAGGACCGCCATATCCGGGAGGTGGGGAGTCGTAAACTGGCAAAAATTATGACCGGAGATAGAGTATGGATTCCAGTGGCAATCCTCTTCCTTTTTCTATGTATTCTTACCTGGGTTAATGAAATATTTCACCTCTATCATCATATCTTCGGAATAACAAAACATATTCCCATTAATCTGGATGAGGCTCTGAGCGAGACATTCATTATCGCTGTTGTAGGAATTATAACGATATCCATCCTGATCCGGAATATCCATAAACGCCGGGCGGTGGAAAAGGAATTAAAGGATCACCACCGGTACCTGGAAGATATGGTGGCCAAAAGAACTTCGACTCTTGAGCAGATGGTTGACGCTATGGCCGGGCGGGTGGTAAAGATGTCGGAATTGCAGATGGCGGTTCAGTCTCTCAGGATACAGATAAAACAGGCTGGCCTGGTCCCGGCGACCGATATCCCGATTATAGCGGAGAGCAATCCGACGGAAGAGTCGCAATATGCCAATTAGTCCAGGACCCCCATCTTCTTTTTATCCACCCCATTCCGCGGTCCCCGGTCGCGGCTACAACAGACCAATAATCGGACCACTGCCCTGGTTATGGGATCAGGAGATCAGGGGATCAGGAGATCAGGATATCAGGTGGACGGTTGGAGCCAGCGCCCACTTTCATTGTCCAGGCCTGATTTAAAGTTGTCACTTTTCGGGGTTCAAACCCCATACTTTTCCCCTGCCTCAGCCCATTTTGAATACCCAACAGCCAACAAGGAATATCCAATATCAAAATACCTTCTGCTGGTATCCCGATTCTTTCAGGGAGGCCGGATCTGCTATCGCTACTTTCCGACCTTCTTCATTGGATATTCCTTGTTGGATATTGGATATTTACCCAATTCCCCACTATGTGACAACCTATATCAGGACGGGACTACTCCATACTATTCCCTTCTGCTCCCTGCTTATCCCTGCTCCTCCCCATCATCTATCTTGTTACCGGGATGTCGCCACTGGTTCCGAAGTAGACGCGGGTTATTTCTCTTGCCGCCCAGATACCGCCCTCGTCGCGGAAGAGGCCGATGTCGGTGGATTGGTCCCCGTCATAATCAGCCGGGACCTGCTGGTAGATCAGACTCCCGTAGTAGGCACGGGTTACTCCCCGGATCGCCCAGAGTCCGGATGAGGCTCGATAGATCCCGGATTCCTCGGTACCGTCTCCATTGTAATCCCCGGGTACGAGCTTGTCTCCCCCGGATCCATAGTAGAACCGGCTGATATTTCGGATCGCCCAGAGTCCGGAGCTTCCCCGGAATATCCCTATATCTCTGCCTCCGGTCCCGGAGTAATCTCCGGGGGCCGGGATGTCGGTGGATGTTCCGAAATATATCCGGGTCACCCCCTTGATCGCCCAGAGCCCGGAATCGGGCCGGTAGATCCCCGGATCACAGGTGCCGTCACCGTCATAGTCCCCGGGGATGGGGATATCGGCGGCCGATCCATAATAGATCCGGGATATACCACGCGCGGCCCAGAGACCGGTATTCGGGATGAAGACCGCGACATCGGTAGTTCCATTGCCGTCATAATCAGCGGGTACGGTAAGGGCGGAGGAGGCCCCATAGTAGAGCCGGGAGATCCCCCTGATTGCCCAGAGTCCGGAGTCGGGGCGGAAGATCGCGATGTCGGAGGTTCCGTCTCCATTATAGTCGCCGGAATCGATGGTAAGTGAATCCCAATCCGGTGTGACGTAAAGATCCCCGTTATATATAACCAGGGCGAAGTCCTGGTCGGTGGCATCACCGTTTCCGGGAACCCCATCGCCGGTAATGGCGGTAGCCCGGACGGTTACGGTTATATCGCCCGATGTCCCGGCGGGGAGGAATACCGCTTCAACATTATTGCGGGAATCGGCGGTCCCTCCGCTATAGGAGATGCCTTTAATGAAATTATTACCCCGATAAAGTACTCCTCCCACGGTAACTTCCAGATCAAGATTGTTGACATAAGCGTTACCGAAGAGCGGACCCGGGGCGTCGGTCCAGACCAGGACCGCCCGGAAGGCTTCCCCGGAATCAGGGATGGTTCCGGTTAGCCGTTGGCTCTCCCCGGAATTCTCAAAGATTATACTCTGATCGATGAAATACCGGTCGGCCGCCTGATTGAAGGCAAAATCCAGATTGACCAATCCATAGCCCTGGTTATTGCTGGGAAGGTTGTCATCGGCATCGGTCCCGGTCAGGTGCCTTCCGGCCTGAATCAGGTAGGCCTTGAGGAGGGCGGGACTGGGAGTATCGATCGAGTAGGCCCGGTTGAGAAAATTGTAGATTAACGAGAGGGCGCCGGAGATCCCCGGAGTGGAATGTGAGGTCCCCGAGGAGAGACAGTACTTGGTCTGCCCGGAGGGGCTGTATTTATCACAGACCCCGGTGCCGTTATAGGCCGGATCGTAGGAGGCCGCTCCCTGGATATGAGTGCCGGGAGCGACAATGTCCGGTTTTACCCGGTTGTCATCACAGGGGCCCCGGCTGGAAAAATAGATGATATCCTCGAGATTGTCCGCGCCCGCGTCGGTTATCCCGCAGCCGTCGGTGCCGGTCAGGTTGTAGTTCTCACTGGCCCCCACGGTGATTACATTCTTAGCGGTTCCCGGTGAGCCGACAGTGCCGGATCCGGAGCCGGAATTTCCGGCCGCGAAGACAAATAGCATCTCCTGATTCCCACCCGCCCCGCTCCTGGCGTCACGGGTCCAGCCGTCATAACTCTGGGAACTGTCGTCGTATTCTCCGGCGACCGAGGCGCCCCAGGAGTTGCTGGTGATTCTGGCGCCCGCGAGATACTGATTGCTGACCATCTCCGCTTCATTCGGGTAGCCCCAGGATCCGCCGTCAGTGAATATCTTGGTGGAAGCCAACCGCCCGAAAGGAGAAGCTCCCAGGCCGTAATGATATAGTTCCGCGTCCTCATTGGCCGGGGTCCCGACCCCGTTGTTGTAACCTCCGACAATTGAACAGTTGATGTTGCCGTGACCGTCCACTCCGTTAGGGGCGGTGATCCCGGCAGCCCCGGCGGCGATTACCGCGTACTGAACCCGGGAAGCGCTGGAAGGATTATTCTCCAGCCGGAACTCTGAATTGGCGGGGCTGACGGCGTCCCCATTGTCGAAACCGTCGTCAACTACGTCCACGATCGGGTATTCTGATGGTGAGGTAGGAAAAGAAAGGTTTGAGAGCCAGTCCAGGTAGCCGGGGCCATACGGCGCCGCGCCGGAGATATTCCCGGCCATGATCTGATCCTGACGCTCTCCGCGGAGTTGAGGGGGGGTGTAGTGATTGATCCATACTACCCCCGGCAGTCCGGCAATTTCAGTGAGGGACGTTCCCGGGACGGAGAGTCGGAGGTTGATGTAGAGTCCGTTTAAAGCCTCCCGGGGGGGAGTGATGATCCGGAGGGACGCCGCGGCCAGCGTTTTGGCGGCAGCCATGGCTTGGGGGCCGTAGTTGTAGAACTGGATGGCAACATCCACCGGTTGGGAGTTCTCCAGAGATATGTCGAGCCGGGGGGAGACGGAGTAGGCCGGATAGTAATCACCGAGGAACTGGATGATCGGGGATTGGATGCGGAGCTTGCGCAGATTTCTCCATTCTTCCGGGCCGGCCCAGATCAGATAAGCGTTCTCAGGAACATACTGGACGATCCGGGCTCCCGCCCCGGTCAGCAAGTCGAGATCGGCGTCGACCGGGGGCGCGGCGAACTGGACCAGTTTCAACCCATCGCCGGGCTGAGCCAGGCGTGTCTGCCCGGCCAGCTCCGGGGGGACAGGAACTCCGGCCCGGGTATCGATGGTCTGCCGGTGGAGCATGATCAGGTCGAAGTCAGTACTGCCCTGAACCGCGGGAACTGAAATCAGAATAATAGCGGTTATTAAAAACAAGATGCTTCCCAATCTTGATGCTCCGAATAAATACTTCATCGTCTTCCCCCTTATTATGGCAGGACCATTGTAGTCAGGGCTATTACCCCCTACCTCACCCCCTTATTATGACAGGACCATTGCAGTCAGGACTATTAGCCTCGCCTAGGCCTTTGTTTCTTTCTGTTGTGCTTGCATCCCGATTATTTCGGGGTTAATAGTCCTGACTGTAATCGTCCTGTCTAAATATTTTTTGCTGTAATAGTCCTGGTTTGCCTGTATCCCACATTTTTGTTGAAATTCCAAGAATGTATTGCCAAGTATATATTGCAGCGATAAATTATCCTTTGAAGATAACGAACTTTCTGACTACATAGTTGATCAGGAGGCAGACTAAGATCATTGCTCCGAAAGCGGCTGTGGTGGTGATACCAAAATAGTCGATCAGGAAGGATTGGAGTCCGATTCCGATCGCCACGCTGGCCCCGGCGACCAGGTAGAACATCCCGATCTCTTTCCAGCGGGAGTGCCGTCCCGATTCAAAGACCCAGTGGATATTGATGAGATAGACGACAAAGTTAGAGATCATGAAGGCGATAAAGTTGTCAATAGCGGCGTTCCGGGCCCGGAGAGCATCGGAGATGGGGGATGGGGCAATATTGAGAAGCTTCGCTATGGGGTCATCCCCGGTCAGGGCCGGGAACGCCTTCCAGGCCAGGGTGAAGAAGATGCAGACATGGACTACCGTAGCGATACCGCCGGCGATAGCGTATTTTATGAACTGGACCAGGGGGCCGTGGTCCTTTCCTTTGAATTGGCGAAAAAAATCGTTCATAATAATTTTACTTCGTAAAATTAGATTTAAAGTTTACATTATGTTGGGTGAAGATATTATTAAAACAGATGCAGGGGATGTGAGCAAGGGTAAAACACAGATCATTTTTTGAACGGGGTTGATATTTACCGGGTCTATGTAGTAAAGTGGGGAATGGAGAATGGGGGATAGATGAGAAAATTTATTGGTAATTATTTAATATTAATTTTACTTGTAGGGGTGGTCTTTGCTTGTGGAGGGCCAGAGGGGGAGAAGAGGGAGGATAGGTTCAATGTGTTGCTGATTTCTATCGATACGCTCCGCCCGGATCATCTGGGGTGTTACGGTTACGGGAAGGATACCAGTCCCAATATTGACGCCCTCTCTCAGCAAGGGGCGATCTTTCTCAACACGGTCAGTACGACCTGCTGGACCCTTCCCGCTCATATGTCTTTGCTGACCGGTACGGATATCTCCGTCCATGGGGTTACCAACGATGGAATCAGTCTCCACCGGGGGATTCCGCTGCTGGCGGAGATCTTGCAGCAGAAAGGGTTCAGTACCGCGGCTTTCTGCAGTTCTCCCTATCTTAACCCGGCCTTCGGGTTTGACCGGGGCTTTGATGTCTATCATAATACCGACCTGGATGAGAAAGGTTTTGAGGATACAGTCTTTCTGGATGACCGGGATGAGTGGCAGAAGGTTCACGAGGAAGTTACCAGTCCCCGGATCAAGCGTTTGGCGGTTGATTGGCTGGATCAGCATAAAGATGATCAGTTTTTTCTCTTTCTTCATATGTGGGATCCCCACTTTGATTTTGTCCCCCCTCCCCCCTATAATACCCGCTTTGATCCCGACTATAAGGGCAATATAACTTCCCAGCATTTCATGTTCAATAAAGACATCAACCCGAATATGTCACCTCGCGATCTGGAACATATTATAGCACTTTATGACGGGGAGATTGCCTTCACCGATTATTATCTGGGTATGGTATTTGACCGGCTGAAGGAACTGGGGATCTTCGATCGGACCCTGATTATTATAACCGGCGATCACGGGGAGGAGTTCTTTGAGCATGGTAATAAAGGACACCGGATAACCCTCTATGATGAATCCGTGAGGATACCCCTGATCGTTATTCTTCCGGGGAGGGACCTGAAAGGGATGAAGATATCGCGGCAGGCCGGCATCATTGATATATCCGCCACCATCCTCGATTACCTGGGACTGCCCATTATACCCCCGATGCAGGGACGTTCGCTCCTGCCCCTTCTGAGGGGGGATAAGATAAATGATAAAAACCCCCAGCTCCTGGAACTGGAAGATAAGCTGCGGGCGCTTCGGACCAATCAGTCTAAACTGCTTTTCAATATTGAACACCGCCAGACCATTATCCTGGACCTGGAGAAGGATCCGAAGGAGACTCACCGGAATCTGGTGACCTCGATCCCGGAGTGGAGTGAAGCTAACCGGGAGTTTTATTCCCGCCTGGAGGCGGATCAGATTCTTGAAGAACAGTTTCGGAAAGGCGAGACCGGTCAGGCGGTGAAGTTGAGTGAGGAACAGATTGAAAAGCTGAAAGCTTTAGGGTATATAAAATAATAAGTTAGCGCCTTTGGCGCTAACTTATTACGTTAAAGACAACTAACGTTGAAAAATAAGAACGTTGAATAAAAAAGATGTTGAAAAAGAACTCAACATTGGTGCTGTGGGAGGGGATCCCACAGGCAGGTATTAATTAATACACAATGAAGAAATATTTATTATTACTGGTTATATCGATTGTTTCTGTTCACCCGGGATATCTTCCGGCGGCGGGGGAAGCTGGACCGCCGAATATTTTGCTGATCTCAATTGATTCGCTTCGGGCCGATCATCTTAGCTGCTACGGGTATAAGAGAAATACCAGTCCGGTTCTGGATGAACTGGCCGGCTCCGGAGCACTTTTTGAGAATACGGTCAGCACCACCTCCTGGACCCTGCCGGCTCATATGTCGCTCTTGACTTCAATGGATATATCGGTCCACGGCGTAGGCCACGATGGGGTAAGTCTCCATCCCTCGATCGGGACGGTAACCCAGCAGATCAAGCAAGCCGGGTACGAGACCGCCGGTTTCTGTTCCTCTCCTTACCTCAACCCGGCCTTCGGCTTTGATAGAGGATTTGACCTCTATCGGAATATCGATCTGGAAGATAATAAGATCAAGGATACCATCCGCCCGCCGGCAGAAGAGCGTGACGCCGTCCACGAAGATATTACCAGCCCCCGGATCACCGAACTGGCGATAAACTGGATCGATAAACATAGGTCCCGGCCCTTCTTTCTCTTTCTCCATTTTTGGGATGTGCATTACGATTATATTCCCCCGGCGCCTTACGATAAATTATTTGATCCGGATTACCAGGGCAAAATTGATGGGAAGGATTATATGCACAACGACGCTATAAATCCCGATATGGACCCCCGGGATCTTGAACATATTATCGCGCTCTATGACGGGGAGATCGCCAGTGTCGATTATCATATCGGTTTGATTGTGAAAGAATTGAAAAAATTGGGGGTTTTTAATCGGACGCTGATTGTGGTGACGGCCGACCACGGTGACGAGTTCTTCGAGCACGGGGGGAAAGGACATCGCAATACGCTCTACGACGAGGTTACCATGGTCCCCCTGATTATTCATCTTCCGGATAAGATAACTTCCTCCCGCCGGATTCCGAATCAGGTCAGTATCATCGATATCGCTCCCACCATTCTGGACCTGGCCGGGATCACAGTCCCGTCTTGGATGCAGGGGGCCTCATTGAGCCCACTTCTGCGAGGGGGGGATCAACCGGATGACCGCCACGCTCTGCTGGAACTGGGAGGAGTTTTAAAGGCCCTCCGGTCTAACTCCTGGAAACTTATATTCAATGCTCAGGCCCTGCAGACCATCATCTTTAACCTGAAAGATGATCCGGGAGAAAACGATCCGATCGGGATTACCGATTTCCCGGAATGGACCCGGATCAACCGGATCTTTTATGACCGGCTCAAAGAAGACCGGGGTCTGAGTCAGGCCTACCGCAGGGGTAAGACCGGAGGATCGGTAAACCTCAGCCCGGAGCAGCAGCAACGGCTGAAGAGCCTGGGGTATATTAAGTGATAAGTTAAAAGTGCCTAAAGTACGCTCAAGTTAAAAGATCAGCCCGGCCACCGGAGTCGGGCACTAAATTGTTTGAATAATGAGATTGGGGGGACTATTAGATAGTAAGGTTTTCCTTGCCGCAAAATCAGGTGAATTATTATGAGAAAAGATGAGATTGAATTGAGGGACTATCTGGCGACCCTTAACCGGAAAAAATGGTTTATTGTCGGGGGGACTCTGGCCTGTCTGGTGCTGGCCGCCATCATCAGTATTCTCCTTCCCCGGATATATCAATCTTCATTGATTATTGAAGTGGGTAAGATCTATCTTCCTCCCCACCCGGAAGGTGGGCGGCAGGAGGTAGAGTTCATCGAGGAGCCGGACGCAACCGGAGAGGTGGTGATGAGTGAAGCGGTTCTGGAGCAGGTGCGGAAAGAACTTAACCTTGATGTTCTTCTGAAAGAGTTGCGGGATGAACTGGGGGTTAAGACCTTTCTAGAAGATGTATCACCCACCAAGATGGGATCTCCCCTGGTGGAGATCACCTGCGAGAACCGGTCTCCCCAGACCGCGGTTGATATTCTTAATGCCCTGGCCGCGCGGATCATAGCTGATCAGAAACAGAAGTACCTGGATAACCGTCGGTCTCTGGAAGATAGAATCTCTCAGCTCCAGAACTCAATCAAGGGAATGGAGACGGTAGTGGCTAATCAGCAAGCGAAACGGAAGGATGTTCAGGCAGAGATCGACAGCTTTACCAAAAAGGGTCACGCTTACGAAGAAAAGATAAATAATCTGGACACCTCCACTCTCAAACCGGTTGAAGTACTATTTCTGGGTTCGCATACCGCCAACATATTTCGAACCATAAGTATGTTCACCGACGCTATTGTCGATATTGATTATAATATCGGTAATGCGATGGATACTATCTCCGATCTGAAAGAGCAGATTCCAATTCTGGAGAACCTGGTTAATCTCTCCAGTGAGACGGCAATTCGAAGCCAGGCGGTTCTGCCGGAGAAGTACATTAAGCCGAAGATCGGATTCAATATCGCACTGGGCGGTTTCATCGGCCTGGTCCTGACAGTGGTGATATCCTTCTCCGGATCAGGGAGGTCAGGGGATCAGGATATCAGGTGATCAGGATATCAGGGGATCAGGTGGCGGCTAGGTCGACCTGATATCCTGATCTCCTGATTTCACCCAGCCGGTAAGATAACGGACGAGCCGGCCGCGACTCTGATCAAATGAGGTCAGACTCCTATCCGGAGAGAGGGAAGCCGGAGGCGCGATTATTGCATCCTTCAGATCACGGTCACTGCGGGGGTAGACGACCAGGTTGTTCGCGCCCAGGTGTTTGGCGAAGGTCACCTGATGGTTGTCGACCGTCTCGGCGTACTCCTTCCGGCGGGGTATGACGATCGGTTTCTTCCCGTTGATGAGAGAGATCAGGATCGTCCCCACTCCCGCGTGGCAGATAACGCAATCGGCCTCTCTTATCCGTTTCTCCATTCCGGGGGAGTCTATATAGTCGGAATAATCTCCGCTCTCGGGGAGATAGTCGGACCGACCGATCTGAAAGAAGACTGTCTCCCGTGGGGCGGCGAGTTCCTGGATGGTTCTGTCGACCCAGCGCAGCATCCGGTTGAATTGAAACTCACTGGCTCCGATTGTGACGAAGATCATACTATGGTCCCCCGGAATATGGCTTTGGGATAGGCTTTGGTAAGGTGCTCCCACTGTACCAGGAATAGATCCACGAACGGGTAGACCAACCGGCCGCTGAGGGAGAGATTGGTGATCCGGGTAAGTGATTCCAGGTAGATGGTTCGTATCCCCTGCGTTTTGGCCGCGAAGAGGAAAGATACCCCGACTCCGGCTCCGGTAGAGATGAGCATGCTCGGCTTCTCCCGTCGGAGGATCTTCCGGGCCAGAAAAAAATTCCGGATGAAATTTATTATGCTCCGGTTGGTGGGATGATAGGCCCAGTAAACATCTTCGTCCCGGAGAAGATAGCCGGCGTCCTCGGTATCGAAAGATACCCAGAAGTGGGGATGGGGGTTATAGAACTCTTTGAGTGAGAATAGTTCATAGAGATGTCCCCCGGATGAAGCCACTAACGCGATCTTAGTCATGAGAAATCTCCTGGTGCATTCGATAGAGGGGGGCGAGGGCGGCATCTATATAGTAGGGTTGTATCGATGCCGCGATCTTTTCTCTCTCATATAGTTCGGGAGATGAGAGCACTTCGATAATCGCCTCCCCGATCGCTTCCTTGCTTGCTTCCTTGACCAGTCTGCCATTCTCCCCGTCACTGACGATTAAGCCGGTCTCTCCCACTATGGTGGTTACCGCCGGCAGACCACACGCCATTGCTTCCAGGAGTGCGATCGGCATTCCCTCGAACGACGAAGTCATCAGAAAGAGGGAAGAGATATTGGCCAGCCGGGCGATATACTCGCGAGAGCGCTGGCCCAGGAAGTGAACTCTCGATTCAATATCCAGTTCTCCGGCCAGCTCGCGCATCCTGCCCTCCAGGGAACCCCGTCCCGCCAGGAGAAGCACCAGTTCAGGGCGTCTCCGAAGAGCTACAGCGAAGCTTTCCAGAAGCAGAGATCGGAAGAGCACACGTCTGAACTCCAGTCACACTGATATATCTCGTATGCCGTCTTCTGCTTGAAAAAAAAAAAAACAAAAAAAAAACAACAAACAATAGAAAAAAAAGAAAAAAATGAATAGAAACGATAT
>CAKZYZ010000228.1 GCA_937885075.1 uncultured bacterium
TCGGGTTGGCGGCTTCGCAGTCCACTAATTACACGAATTACACTAATTGCTTTGCTTCGGTTCAGCGGCTTTGCAGTCCACTAATTACACGAATTACACTAATTGCTTTGCTTCGGTTCAGCGGCTTCGCAGTCCACTAATTACACGAATTACACTAATTGTTTCGCCTCGGGTTGGCGGCTTCGCAGTCCACTAATTACACGAATTACACTAATTGCTTCGTCTCGACTTGGCTTCTTTTTGTTCGAAGTTCGGAGTTCGATGTTCGACGTTCATCCTTTCACCCCCTGATCTGTCCTTCCCCTCTAACCACATACTTATAAGTTGTCAGCTCTTCCAACCCCATGGGACCGCGGGCGTGAAGTTTGTCGGTGCTGATTCCTATCTCCGCACCCAGTCCAAACTCTCCTCCATCGGTAAAACGGGTGGAGGCATTCACATAGACCGCGGCGGAATCCACCCGGCGGATAAAATACTCCGCCTCTTCCTCATCCTGGGTAATAATCGCGTCGGAATGATGCGATCCGTAGGTATTGATATGATCCACCGCCTCGGCGGCTCCATCAACCACTTTCACTGAGAGAATAAGATCAAGGTACTCTTCACGCCAATCAGCCTCGACCGCAACCTTGATCCCTGGGATAATAGACCGGGTGGTATCACACCCACGAAATTCCACTCCCTTCCCGGAGAGCCGCGCTTCAATCTCCGGGAGGAAAGTATCCGCGATTCCTTTATCAACCAGGAGAGTCTCCACCGCGTTACAGACACCGGGGCGCTGTGTCTTGGCATTGTCCACAATAGCCAGAGCCATCCCGGAGTCAGCGGAAGCCGCGACATAGATATGGCAGATCCCCTGGTAATGTTTGATCACCGGGATAGTCGAACCCTCAACCACCGCCCGGATCAATGACTCTCCGCCCCGGGGGATGATCAGGTCTATGAACTGATCCATCTTAAGCAGTTCTCCAACCACCGCCCGGTCAGTGACGCCTACTATCTGGAGCGCGTCGACGGGAAGAGCAGTATCCTCAATCGCCCGGCGGAGAATATCGGCCAGGACAAGATTGGAATGGATGGCTTCTTTCCCGCCCCTTAAAATAACAGCATTCCCGGACTTCAGGCAGAGCCCGGCCGCGTCAACAGTAACATTGGGGCGCGACTCATAGATAATACCGATTACCCCGATCGGATCACGGACCCTGGTTATCACCAGGCCATTGGGCCGGATCTTTTCATCTATGACCCGACCAACCGGATCATCGAGGGCGGCCACATCGCGGAGACCATCCGCCATCGCCCGGAGCCGCTCCGGGGTAATGCGGAGCCGATCCAGCAGAGCGGCGCTCAATCCGGCCTTCTCACCTGCCGCCAGGTCTTTCCGATTAGCCTCTTCAATCTCATCCCGGCTTCTATCCAGGAGATCGGCCATTGACAGGAGTGCCGAGTCCTTCTCCTCCGTACTCAACGAGGCTATCTCCCGGGAAGCCTTCCTGGCAGTCTCCGCCAGTTCCAACGCGTATTTTTTGTAGTCCATCTTTATTCCTCTGCTATATTGTGATATTTTGATAAATCATATTATTATAATAGAAATATATTATTCAAAGCAAGAACTTAGTTTTACAACTATTTTGCCACCAAGACACTAAGACAGAAAGAAAAGAATTGAATGAATAATAACTACATTTTCCCTTGTTTTTCTGATTTCCCTTACTATCTTTCTGTCTTTGTGGCAGATATAGTTAAATTATGAAGCAGTAAAGTAACGCCGGAGGCGCTAACTTATGAAGCACAAAGTTAAATGGACTAAACGATGTGAAGACGGCATCAAGCGCGAAGTGCGAGTCGAGATCACCCGGGGAGGGCTAAAGTGGCAGTTTAAGCGGGCGGACGAAGATAGATGGGATTATGACAGCCAACCGACTGAGGAAGAGTGGACTACGCTGGAAGAGATCCTCAACCTCCGCGCCCGTCGGGGGAAAGGTCTGACCATGCAGGAAGCCGTCCGGAGACAGAGGAGATTGGGGTGAGAATGTTCGGAGGGTGGACTGGGACAAGAGTAGTTTAGCTGATGAACTGATTCACCCGTGACCAAGGTAACGGGGGTCTTTGCGCCGGGAGGGGCGTGTTAGTAGAGGGAGACCGCCACCCAACCCCGGGGGCAATAACATCGAGGACTGCTTTATCCCGGCTACCCCGGAGATTGCCGCGGGCAGGTCGGACCGGTCAGACGGTTCGGACAGGTCAGACGGTTCGGACGGAAGCAGCAGTTTAGATATTCGAAATAACGGGGGAATTCTGAATGGACCAAATTGATCCGGCGCATAATCTCCCGATCTTATCTATGAGAATCACTCAATTAATAATTTTTCTTTCTGCTCTTATTCCTCCGGCCCTGGCAGTACAGGCGGATGAACCCGACGATAAGCTTCCTATTGTCTACTCCGTCTCCATCAGCGGAATCAAGGACTCCGGACTGATAGAACTTTTACGTTCGGTCTCCGATTCCGTGGATCGGGTAGACTATCCTCCCCCTACCCGACTGCTCCTGGAAGATATGGCCCGGGATGATACGGGCAAGATGGAGAAAGTACTCCGGGCCCGGGGATTCTATGACGGGACGGTTACCAGTAAGGTCAAAGATAAGAAAGACAGATACGAGATAATCTTCTCGGTGACTCCAGGCAGCCCGTTTTCTCTAAAAACAATCAGGATTATTCCATCGGAAAATATTCCGGAGACAGAAGCAAAGCTACCATCCCCGGCCGAGATTGGACTGAAGGGAGGACAGACGGGCACGGCAAAGTCAATTATCAGCGCCGGAGGGAAGCTGCTCTCTCTCCTGCGGGATCAGGGATATCCATTCTCGAAGATAAGTGACCGTAAAGTTATCGTCGATTTCGCTACCCGGACGATGGAGGTGATCTATCAGGTCGATCCCGGCGGGCGGATGGTCTTCGGGAAGAGCAATATATCAGGTCTGGTAAATGTTCATGAGGGATACGTACTGAATCTGATCACCTGGAAGGAGGGGGAGGTATATAGCCCGAAGTTGATGCAGGAGTTTCGGGACCGACTGAGCCGGGACGGCCTATTCTCCATCGTCCAGGTATCCCACCAGTCCGAACCCCCGGAAGATGACCGCCTGGCTATCAATATCAAACTCCAGGAACGGGATCGATTCTCAATCGGAATATCCGCCGGTTATCAGACCGACCGGGGATTCGGAGGGAGTTTTACCTGGGAAGACCGGAGTCTATTCGGAGGGGGAGAACTCCTGCAGGTCGGAACCGATCTCTCCCAGGAAGTATATACCGGAAAGGTCTCCCTGAAGCTCCCTCAACTCATGAATCCGGATCAGGACCTGGTGCTGGGGGTCTATCTAACCGATGATAATCCCGATGCGTACTACAGTCGCCGACTCCGCGGGGCGACCTCTCTCTTGCAGGATCTGGGAGGAGGAATAAGCTTAAGCGGAGGAGCGGCAATCACTCAGGATGGAGTGGAGCAACTGGATAAGCAGAACGATTATACTCTCATCTCCGCTCCGCTGGCAGTAAAATGGACCATAGGGCCAACCGGTGATCCCACAGCTGACGGAGCGTCCATCGATCTTACCGGAGAACCATTCTACGATCTCCACCGCTACGGGATGTTTACCAAGGTGCTGCTTTCAAATAATATCTATCTTAATGTCCCCGGCATCTCGTTTCTCAGTGTGGCGGCACGGGCGGCGCTCGGGAGTATCCAGGGTTCAGGCGGAGAATCTGATATACCCGCCGACCTCCGTTTCTATGCCGGCGGAGCGGGCTCCATCCGGGGGTATGCCTACCAGTCGGTCAGTCCCCTGGTGGGGAAAGATCCGATCGGGGGGAGATCTCTCCTCACCTTCTCACTTGAACTGGAGGCAGAGGTCATCAGCGGGATCGGGGTGGCGGGATTTATCGACGGAGGTTCGGCGTTTACCGATTCTTTCCCTTCCAACAGCAATGAGTTGCTCTATGGGGCGGGAGGCGGTCTTCGTTACTTCTCACCGATCGGTCCGATCGGGCTCGATATCGGATTCCCTCTTCATCGGAGAATTGGAATTGATGACTCGTTTCAGATATACGTAAGTATAGTACGAACGTTTTGAAGTTTGAAGTGCCTAAAGTACACTTTTAAAGAAGTTGAAAGTGCCTAAAGTGCACTAAAGTGCCTAAAGTTGTCGCCTCGACGGGCAAATTGCAGTACAGGCTAACGGCTATACGCCGCAGTTATACAATAGCAACAGAATAGTTAAGTACATTATGAAACTCAAGCGTATCATATCGCGCTTAATCCATGTGCTCGGGATTATTGTGGCATCATTGATTATTCTTATAATGATGGGATTCGGGTTGCTCCAGACCGGGGCGGCGAAACGGCGGGTCGCTCGGGAACTGACTGAACTACTGGGGAAGGAACTCGGAGCAGGGTCATCGGTCAGCGGGATCAGCGGGTTTATTCCTTTCAATATCAAGGTCGAAGAGATCAAACTCTCCGACCAGCATGGAGATTGGCTCCGGATCGATGATTTTTCCTTTCGTTTTTCGCCTTCCCAGCTCTTCCGTCTCAGAGTCCGGATTGATGAATTAAGCGCCGGGCTGGTTGACTTGAAACGTCTCCCCCAAAGCAAAGAGACCCCGGCCGAAAAAAAGAACAAGCCGGAAGGGGGAGGCGGACTTCCCCGTGATTTACCGAAACTTGAACTCACCCGGCTATCCATCCGGAGACTGATTCTGGGGGAAGAACTGGCCGGAGAGCGAACCACACTTAATCTGGATGGATCTGTAAATTTCAATCCTGACTCGGAATCAGTCGCGTCTCTCAAAATAACCGGAACTGAATCCCCCATATTTTCCGCCGGGATAGAAGGCCGGGCCAGCCTCGGCCTTGAGCGACTGAACCTTAATATCAGGGTGGCGGATGAGGCCGGCGGAATCCTATCCCGATTGATTGGCCTTCCCGAAGCCGGACCGATATTGCTGCTGATCCGCGGAGAGGGACCGACCGATCGTCTCCATACCGATCTGGAGATTGATATTAAAAAAGTGGGATCAATCAACGGGTTAATTAATCTGAATTTTAAGCAGCCGGGAGCGGATGGAGAGATAACCATAACCATAGATAAATTAGATCCGCTTTCTCAACTCATAGAAGATCCAATTACCGGATCCTTCCAGGCTAATATCCGGTTAAACCTGGAAGACGGGGGCCAGAATGGTTCTATTGAGGCAAAGATAACCGATTTTTCCATGGGTTCGATCAAGGCCGCCGAAACTGATCTTTCCATCAATCTGAAGGATATCGTTAATTCTCCCTCCGGAGAGATATCCATCTCCATAGTCAATCTTAATTATACGGAAGGAGAGGCGAACAGCGGCATCGAAACGAATACCGCGGGCCTCCACATTCTATTCTCCGGTCCGCCGGCCCAGCCCGATGTAAACCTCAAACTTCAGGTTGAAGGAATAACCTTTCCTTCCTTCCTACTGAATAATTCCGATACGGTAAAGTTTTCGGTCGAGGCCCATCTTAAAGATGATCGGATCAGCTCAAAGATTGATCTCTCCGGCAGTTCGGATATACAACTCCAGGGTAATGCCGACGGGAGTGCGAAACTTACCCTCTCACCCTTTTCCTTTGACCTTCCATCCGACGAGGAGATGGAAGCAAAACTTAACGGACGGATCGATCTCGGCTTGCTGGCGGCTCTGGGGGAACTTTCCCGGCAGAGCTTGACCGGGAGTTTAATAGTTGATTTCTCGACCGTCGGAACCATCCAGAAGCCGGAGTACAGAGGCAGTATTAAGATGGAGAATGGGGAATATCAGAACCTGGACTCAGGCACCGTTCTGACCGATCTTCAGCTTGATGTGGAGGCAGACCATTCCAGAGTAGTTATCAGGCAATTCGAGGCTAGCGATCCCCACGAAGGGAAATTAGCTATCGACGGAAGTATCGCGCTCGCCCCGGAGAAGAACTACCCCTTCTCTTCCTCCCTCACTCTAACCTCCATGGAACTTGCCAACACCGACGACTACTGGGCCGTTCTCTCCGGGAAGATTATTGTATCCGGAGATATGGAGGCTATGAATGTAGAAGGAGGAGTGGATATTGACAGCGCGGGATTCCGGATCCCCAAGACATCATCCCCATCAGTAGTGGGGATTCCGGTGATAGAGATAAATAAGCCGGGGGATCATAATGCCCCGGCTCCGGCGGAGCCATCACCGTTTCTGAAGAATATAGATCTCGGTCTGACAATCAAGGCGGTAGACCAGATATCAGTCTCAGGGAGGGGATTGAGTTCAACCTGGGGGGCTGATCTCTCCATCGGGGGAACGGCCGCGGCACCGGTAATCAAAGGCGGTTTAAAATTATCCGATGGTTATTTTCTCTTTTTAGGGAAGCGGCTTGAACTTACCGACTGCAGCATCAGCTTAACCGGCGGAGTCCCAATATCTCCCCAGATAAATATCAACGCCCAGGTTACATCCGGGGAGATCGGAAGAGCGTCGAGTAGGGAAAGAGTGTATATCTCGGTGGTCGCCGTATCATTAAAAGAAAAACAAAAAGACACAACTCTGACGACTCCATGATCTTCCAACATTCAGAA
>CAKZYZ010000229.1 GCA_937885075.1 uncultured bacterium
TGGCCATGTACCACATCTACTATATCCCTCAAGCGACAACCTCTTCCACTTATAATAATGTAGAATTTATTTTTTGTTTTTTGATCATTTTTTTTTTTTTTTTCAAGCAGAAGACGGCATACGAGATATATCAGTGTGACTGGAGTTCAGACGTGTGCTCTTCCGATCTCTCGCTCCCCGGCATCCGGAGTGGAAAACCGAGCAGCCCTTCAAGGCGCTGCTGGAAGGCGATATGAAGGCCGTCACCGCTTCGGGAGAGAAAGGGCTGATGGAGATAGTGATGGCGACCCATGCCGGCATGACCGCCGCCGAGTTCAAGCGGGAAGTTACGGACTGGCTGGCGAGCGCCATCCAGCCCCGGTTCAAACGCCCCTATATCGAATGCCTCTATCAGCCCCAGCTCGAACTGCTGGAATACCTCCGCGCCAACGGATTCAAAACCTTTATCGTCTCCGGCGGGGGTATCCAGTTCATGCGCCCCATGACCGAAAAGGCTTACGGCATTCCGCCGGAGCAGGTGGTCGGCTCCAGTGTGGTCTCCGAATTTAAAATTATAGACGGCAAGCCGGAGATCGTGCGGATGCCGAAGATCGACTTTATCGACGACAAAGAGGGCAAGCCGATCGGTATCTATGAACATATCGGCCGGCGCCCGATTCTGGCCTTCGGCAATGCCGACGCCGATATGCAGATGATACAGTACACCAAAGCAGGTGCCGGGCCCCGTCTGGGCCTCTATGTCCATCATACCGACGGAGAGCGGGAGTACGCCTACGATCGTAAAAGCAGCGTGGGAAAGCTGGACAAGGCACTCGATATGGCCGTGGCCAACGGGTGGATTATCGTGGATATGAAGAAAGACTGGAAGACCATCTTCCCGCCGGAGAAGTAGCTAATGAGACTGATTATGAAGAACGGTTGAAGAGAGTATTCCCGTGCAATAAACTCTGAATGGAAAGGGAGACATCGTACATGAAACTAAGGTATCTTATATCTGGAAGTCTATTCGCCGTATCTTGCCTGCTCTGGGCGGTGGAGGCTGAAACCGTTGCGGCGGAAAATGGGAAACCGGGCCCCTGGGCGTTTGAGTTTGAACTCTACGGACTGATGGCCAACATCTACGGTGATTCCACCATGGGCGTGCAGCCGGGGAGTCTTCCCGCGGTTGATGTTTCGGGTGATGTTGATATCCCCTTCAGCAAGATTCTCGAGACAATCCAGATGGGGGCCATGGCGCATTTTGAGGTACATCATCAGAGCGGCTGGGGGATCTGGCTTGATTACGCCTTCATGAACCTGAAGGATGATTCCGATATCGGTTATCTGAACAAGTCATTTGCCGAAGTCGGTCTCAAGCAGGGGGTGCTGGAGGCTTTCGTGCTCTACCGGCAGCCTCTGGGCGAGGAATATGGATATATCGACTACTTTGGAGGCATCCGCTGGTGGGACAATAATTTTGATCTAAAACTATCGAGTGATCTCCCCTTCCCGGGCGGAGCTGCTTCGAAAAGCTGGAGCCGCTCGGAGTACTGGGTCGATCCCGTCATCGGTGTCCGCTGGACTCTTCCGATCAGTGAAAGCTGGAGTTTTCGGCTCCGGGGCGATATGGGAGGTTTTGATATCGGCTCCCGCTTTACCACGGCGAGCGGAGTGGGATTCCTCTATGGCATCACCGATTGGCTGGAGCTCGACCTTCGTTTCAAAGCACTCTGGGTCGATTACGAGACCGGCCATACCGGTGAGAAATCGCACTTTATCTATAAGGCCGTAACTTACGGACCGATTGTCGGATTGAATCTCAAGTTTTAACCTTATTTTTTTCTACGAAAAAAATAATAAAGGGGGGTATAATACCGTTATCCAAGAAGTTAGGAGTTAAATTTATGGGGACCTTCTGGCTGGTCTTGGGCGGGTGCGGAAGCGCGGTTCTGGCCGCTTCATTTCCCTGGCGTGGGGATTGGCTGGGTGGGCGTGGCCCTGGCCTTCGGGCTGACCGTCCTGACCATGGTTTACGCCATCGGTCATATCTCGGGCTGCCACCTTAACCTGGCGGTCTCGATCGGGCTCTGGGCCGGGAAGCGTTTTGCGGGGAAGGACTTGCTGCCCTACATTATTGTCCAGGTCCTGGGCGCCTTCGCGGCGGCCGGTGTTCTCTACTTTGTCGCCAGCGGCAAAGCGGGATTTGACCTGGCGACCAACGGACTGGCGGCCAACGGCTACGGGGATCATTCTCCCGGCGGCTATTCGCTGGCATCCGGCCCGGTCCACCGGCCCGGCGCTCATTATCGGCGGATGGGCCTTATCCCAGCTCTAGATGTTCTGGGTCACCCCCATCGTGGGAGCGATTCTGGCCGGTCTGGCTTATCGCGGTTTAAAAGAGAAAGGAGGAGAATAAAGATGAAGAAAATCACAAGATGGTCATCATGTTTGATTGGGGTGGGTATCGCGGTCTGTCTCCTGACGGGCTGTGCTACCGTCGCGAAACATGAAGTGAAGCATAAAGTTAAGAAAGAACTTCGCAAGAACGACAAATAATCATAAAAAAGATATTGATAGGGTTGGGTGTGCTTGTGGTCATCGCGATCGTGGCGCTGGTCATCCTGTTAGGCAGCCTGGATAAGATCGTAAAGGGTGTTATTGAGGAATCCGGCTCGGAACTGATGGGCGTCCCGGTTACGGTTGCTGACATTAATATCAACGTATTCGGCGGCGCGGCCCAGATCACCGGACTCAAGATCCCCAACCCCGCCGGATACACGACAGAGGACGCCTTCAAGATGGATCTGATCCGTCTGGATATAGGCCTCCTCTCCCTGTTGAAATCACCGATTGTAATCGAAGAACTGATTATTGATTCGCCGGTGGTAACCCTGGAGGTAAAGCAAGACAGTCAATCCAACCTGCGGGAACTGCTGGATAATATCAATCGTAATTCCGAAAAGGGTGACGAGGGAGCCGCGGAAGAAAAACCGGAAGATGAAGCAAAGAAAGAGCCCGCGTCAGCCAAAGAGCCGACCCGGATGGCCTTCGGAAAGCTGATCATCAAGGGTGTCACCGTCAATGTTATCCGGGAGTCCAGTAAAGACAAGCCCGTATCCGTGACTATTCCCCCGATCGAGCTTACCGATGTCGGAGGTGAGATCGGCGTGACCCCGGCTAAACTGGGAGTGATCGTCGTCGGCGGGATCATCGAGAGCGCTCTGGAGAACGCGCTCAAGGAAGCGCTGACAAAGGAAGCCGGTAAAGCCGCGGAGGGTCTATTTAAAAAGCTGGGTTCTAAATCACCCCATAAAGAGGGGGAGGAGTAGGAGGATAGGGTGTTAAGAGTAGGAGTAAGGCCTAAGTGAACCCCGCTGCCCCGTACTCGTAGAGGCGACC
>CAKZYZ010000230.1 GCA_937885075.1 uncultured bacterium
AATATGCTCACCGCTTTTTTTACTTTGTTTTTTTTTTAATGATACGGCGACCACCGAGATCTACACTCTTTCCCTACACGACGCTCTTCCGATCTCTGGCGACATCTATCCACGGGTGGGACCCGTGGCTTAAACGTTGGACCCCGTTGTGGTCCCACAAATACCCCGAAGGGGTATCACATATAAGCCCAGGGTTTCACCCCGGGTTAAATGTGTCATCCACCCCTCCACCACCAAAATTCTATAACAGGAGGAACAATTATGGCCTTCACGGAAATCGAAAAAACCAGAAAAGGCTGGGGGAAAGGCGCGCCGGCGACTTTCGCGATCAATAAGAAAGGATCGGGGAACCTTCGGATCAACCGGGCCGGGATGGACTTTATCGCCGAGCACGCGCCGGGGTTGAAGATGGGAGATATGGTCAAACTCTACCACGACCTGGAGACGGGGAAGATCGCCTTTAAGAAGAGCGAGGACGGAAAGTTTCGTCTCTCCAAGAACTCGGTCAATATGAACACCCTACGGATCTCCTCCAAAGACCTGACCGAACTGATCAAGGAACCGAAAGAGTACGATATGGAGAAGGCGCAAGAGTACGACCTGGTCCTGGTCCCGCGGGCATAAATAATCAGGTTAATTCCAGGATTTCTTTTCTTTGTGTCTTTGTGTCCTTGTGGCAAATAAGTTGCGAAGCTAAATTTATTCCAGAAAGGATTGAAAACGGCCCAATGATCTCTCCACATCTTTTCCATTCTCTCTGAGATAAGCGATGACCGCCGGTTCATCCGTCCGGAGGTACGGGTTGATCCTCTTCTCGTCGCCGATGGTGGAGACAATGGGGGGAGGATTGTAGGAATCAGTAAACCGCTTTATATCCGGGTTATCCGGCTCGATCTCCCGGGCGCGGCGGAGTGAACGCTCGGTATAATCATGGCCGGGATAGATAACTGTCTCATCAGGGAGCTGGAGGAGTCGGTCCAGAGATTCGCGAAAGGTACCGGCCAACCCCGGGAGACAGTTACCCACATTGGCGATAAAGAGCGTGTCGCCCGTGATTACCCAGCCTTCACCCTTAAAGCAGACCGAGTCCCGGGTATGGCCCGGTGTTGGAATAACCTCGATCATCTCCTCTCCGATATAAAAATGATCTGCACCGGTCGAGTCCACGACCGGCGCCCCGGTCTTATCCGCCAGGGTACGATTCCCGGAGGTATGATCAGAGTGAGAATGTGTATTCCGGATCTCTTTCAAGCGGAGTCCTGCTTCCCGGATATAATCCAGAACAAAACCGGGATCGCCCGGATCGATCGCCACGGCTTCTTCTCCGTCATGGATAAGATAGCCGAGATTATCACTGTCATATCGGAATTGAATAATTTTCATAATTTAGATAATAGGAAATGGTTTATTGGCTTTAGATTATATGATATTATTTTAATGGGTGCACATTCTTATTTTTTCGAAGAAAAGTTATTATTGAGGACTACTTGAAACTATACACCCGGAAGTGTAATATTATCAGTGGAGGTGATACCAATGTCCACTAACTTGCATATTGATGATGAACTTATCATAAAGGCCGTCAAACTTGGAGGTCATTCGACAGAGAGATCCGCTGTAACTCAAGCGTTAACAGAGTATATTTCCCATCTCGAGCAGAAGAAAATTTTATCTATATTCGGGACCGTGAATTACGAGTCTGGCTATGATTATAAAAAGCAGAGGACCAGGCATTAGCCTGATTTACGCCATATTAATAAAGCTGGTAATCAGGTTAATCAGGTGCTATTAAAATAGTTGTCGGCGCTGACTTGATATATTTATATCGGTCTTGCTTCAAAACTAAATTAGCGCCGGAGGCGCTAATTTAATGAAATATTTATTTATACTTGATCCATTTGAGAAGCTCCACCTGGAGGCTGATACATCACTGCTGCTGATGAATGAAGCGCTCCGCCGGGGGTACGAGGTCTATTCCTGTACTGAGTTCGATATTACCCGGAGCAATAGCTCTTTATTCTGCCGGGCCCGGCAACATAAGAATCCGCTGACACCTGCCATTGTAGAGGCAGAACCTGCTTATAATAATTATGATATGGAAGAGTTCGATCTTATTGTGATCCGGAAGGATCCACCCTTTGACTCATCCTATCTGACACTTCTTCTCCTTCTTCTGGACCTGCGACGCCCCTGGATCATCAACAACCCCCTCTCGGTGCTCCGCTATAATGAGAAGCTGGCTATCTTCCTCTTCCCGGAATATATTACCGAGACAATCGTTACCTCATCACTCCCCCGGATCCTGCGATTCATCGATGAGGTCGGCGGCAGAGCTGTCCTCAAACCCCTCTTCAGCTGCAGCGGAAGAGGGGTTCTGCTTCTTCAAGATTCCGATCCTTCCCTGGAAGCGGTGATAGTATCGGCCACCGACGGTGGCACTGAAAAAGTCATGGTTCAGAGGTATCTCTCCGAAGTAACCGCCGGGGAGACCAGAGTATTTCTCCTGGAGGACCGCCCCCTGGCGGTGATGAAGAAAGTCCCGGCGGAGGGTTCATTCAAAGCCAACTTCGATTTTGGAGCCCGTGGAGTCCCTCACTCCCTGACCAAAGCCGAGTCGGAGATCTGCCGGGTGGTAGGCGCCTTCTGCCGGAAAGAGGGGATCATCCTCTCCGCTCTGGATATTATCGGTGAAAAACTATCCGAGTTCAATATCACCAGTCCGGGGCTTCTGGCTGAATCCAATCAGGTGGACGACGCGTGTTACGAAGAAGAGATTATCCGATTCGCAACTGATCGATCAAAGCCTTGATCCCGCCTGCCCGGAATGCTTCGTAGACCAGCTCCCCCGGGGATCGACCATCTTCGATCAGGAGATCAAGCGGAGCCAGATATTCAGCTTCTTCCACCGAGAGATTTTTTCGGGCCGCCGCGACCAGTTCTTCCGGTATTATCAGATGATCGTAGGATATAGTGTTGTAAAATAACCCCTCCACCAGGGCGGTAATCGCCAGCAGGATATCCGGCCGGTTAGAGTCGAAAGGCCTGATCTCTACTGTGGTGTTGTTGAAACGGACCAGAGAGAAGATAGTATTGAGGTGAAGAATCCAGTCCGTAAGATCCGGATAGGTTCCCTCATATCCTTCTTCCAGAAAGGACCGGAAAGTAACTCGCTTCTTAAGCTCATGATATTTCTCTTCCCGGAAGAGAAATATCATGGGGATATTAAGCGCGTAGTTGACATAGTCGGCAAATGAGTTTATCGGGTTTCCGCATCCGGCCGGGACACCGCTTCGCTCCTTGTCGGTCTTGCACCAGATCTTCTTCCGGAAGGAGTTGGTATACCGGTAGGCTTGGTCATAGATCGGAGAGTTACCGAAGAAGCTGGAGAGAATATCCGAGAGGATAATCGCGCTTTTAATTTTTCGGATCGCGTCCGCTTCCGAGTTGTAATCAATACTGACCTGAATCGCCGCGGTCTGCTTCATCATATAGAGGCTGAGGCCCGGTTTCTTCTCCCAGTAACTCCGCATGACCCGATAGCGTTGCTTCGGCATCCAGGGGACAGTATCAAAGGAATTGACCGGGTCCACTCCGGCCGCGATAAAGATGATCCCCAGTGATTCCGCTTCTTTGAGCAGTTTCAGATAACTCGAAAGTTTTGTCGCCAACTCCCCCACAGTCCGGCAGGGGGAGAAGGAGGCCTCCAGCTGTCCACCCGGTTCAATGGTGATGGTGAAATCATCATGCTTGAGGCCGGTAAGCAGCTCGTCTTCTTCCGTCCGTCTGAAGCCGGGCATTCCCCCCATAAACTCCAGCAGTTCCTTTATACCCGGAGACCCGTGATAATCCAGCCGGGAGAAGTTCTTCTTGTCAAGGCAGATGATCTCATACTCAGTACCCAGTTGATTCTCCGCGGGCAGGATGATAGAGCCCCGAAAATGGTCGATCAGATCGGTGGCATTTAATCTTTTCTTCATAATCTTTACTTTATCAGAGTTTAAAATTTAATAAAAATATATTTTTATTAAAAAGATATGGATAATCGAAAAAAACACTATTATAGTCTGTACGTAAGTATCATATTGAAAGCAGCTATATAGTAAGCTCTCAGTAAATCCTATCACCGCAGGTTCATAGTGATGTGATAGTAACCTTAGGGAAACCCGACAATTCAGCAAGGAGAAATAATTATGAGTACGATAACCGAAATTAAAGCCCGGGAGATTCTTGATTCCCGGGGCAACCCGACAGTAGAAGTAGACCTGCGGCTTGAGAGCGGCGCCTTCGGGAGGGCCTCGGTCCCCTCCGGCGCCTCCACCGGAGAGCATGAAGCCCTGGAACTGCGGGATAAGGACCCGGCCCGGTATCAGGGGAAAGGTGTCCTCAAAGCGGTTGGAAACGTCAATGGGGTCTTAAGTGACAACCTGATCGGGATTGATTTTCCCGACCAGGAGACCCTGGATAGAAAGATGATCGAGATAGACGGCACACCCGGCAAGAGCAACCTCGGCGCCAACGCCCTGCTGGGGATCTCGCTGGCCTACGCCAAAGCCTGCGCCAATCAGGCCGGGCTGCCCCTCTTTCAATACCTGGGCGGAGATGAAGCCCGGGTTCTCCCGATCCCGATGCTCAATATCATCAACGGCGGGAGCCACGCCGACAATAATGTCGATCTTCAGGAGTTCATGATCATGCCCCGCGGCGCGTCGTCATTCCGGGAAGGTCTCCGGATGGCGGTGGAGGTCTTTCATACCCTGAAAGGTGTCCTGAAATCCCGGGGTTTCTCCACCGGGGTCGGTGATGAGGGAGGTTTTGCCCCCGATCTGGCTTCCAACGAGGAAGCGGTCCAGGTGATCCTGGAAGCTATCGAAAAGGCCGGTTATAAAGCCGGAGAGGATATATTTATATGTCTTGATCCGGCCGCCAGTGAATTCTACAGAGACGACAGGTATGTCTTGAAAGCGGATGCCGGAGCATCGAAGACCTCGGCCGAGATGGTCGATTACTACGCCGATTGGGTTGATAAATATCCCATCTTCTCAATCGAAGACGGCCTGGCTGAGGATGATTGGAATGGCTGGAAACTGATGACCGATAAGCTCGGTTCCAAAATCCAGCTGGTCGGCGACGATCTCTTTGTCACCAATACCGGACGACTGAAGAGGGGTATTGATGAGGGTATCGCCAACTCCATTCTTATCAAGCTGAACCAGATCGGAACTCTGACCGAGACACTGGAAGCTATCCGGATGGCGAAAGAAGCAGGATATACCTGCGTGATCAGCCACCGGAGCGGCGAGACCGAGGATAATTACATCGCCGATATCGCGGTCGCCGCCAATCTCGGCCAGATCAAGACCGGCTCCGCCTGCCGCTCGGAACGGGTAAGCAAGTACAACCAGCTCCTCCGGATCGAGGAGATCCTGGGGGACCGGGCGGTTTATGGCATAAAATAAGAACATTGCCCTCGCTCTGCTCGGGAATGTTCTTAAGTGCCTAAAGTTTTCAGCCAGAGGCTGATCCGCCTCTGGCGGAGAAGTGCCTTAAGTGCCTTCCTCCGTCGTGCAAGCACTATGGCGGATGAGAAAAGTTAAAAGAATCGCCTGGCCATTCCGGCAAAGATTACCTGAGGCCTGGGTGGAGTGGGTAGCAAATCCGACGGATCAGTCTGATCCGACCGATCCGTCGGATGAAGGCAGCGCCGTGAACAGATTCCTGAAGATACTCTGGCTGATTATTATGCTCGCCCTGCTGGGTGGGTTCGGGTATATCTTCTATCAGAAGTTCGGTAAACTCCGGCAGGTGCGGGAGCAGCAGATTAGATACGAGAAGGAGCTATCCCTCCTGGAGGATAAGGTAGCCCGGCTGACCAGGGAGATAGATGAACTGACCAATAACCCGGCTAAACTGGAGAAACTGGCCCGGGATAAGTTAGGCCTGGCCGGAAAGAACGAAAAGATCTTCATCATTGAACCAACGGTGGTAGACAATAATTAAAGTGGTTCTATATCATTTTGTGTTGGTAGAAGCTGCTAATAATAACATCTTTTTTGAATGACGAAATCCGAATGAGGAAACCCGAAAGAATGCCTAATGACTAATGAGTAAATGCTCAAATTAGCTCGTCCACTGGTGGCGGGGAGTTCGACATTCGTTATTGGGATTTGGACATTCATTAATCATTCCTCATTCGGA
Source organism: uncultured bacterium (assembly GCA_937885075.1). Classification (GTDB taxonomy): domain Bacteria; phylum Auribacterota; class Erginobacteria; order Erginobacterales; family Erginobacteraceae; genus CAKZYZ01. The sequence continues at coordinate 6,196 of CAKZYZ010000230.1, forward strand.
TTTCGTCATTAACATTTCCGAATAACCGACAAATGTAGAGAATCGCCAGATAATTAAAAATAACCTGAACCTATTTTAAAACATATAATGGTATTCGCTCCACTTGATTATATAGTTCTGATCTTATATTTCGTCTCCATCGCCTCGATCGGACTCCTGGTGGGGCGGCGGGAGAAGAATACCGAAGATTATTTCCTGGGCGGACGGTCGATGCCCTGGTGGGCGGTTACTTTTTCCATACTGGCCACCGAAGTAAGCGCGGTTACATTTATCGGGGCGCCGGGCGCCTCATACCTGGGGAATTACGCCTATCTCCAGTTCGCTTTCGGATCCCTGCTGGGGCGAATCCTGATCGCCTTTCTCTTCCTCCCCGCCTTCTACCGGGGTCAGGTTACATCGATCTATCAGTTTCTCAACCAGCGTTTCGGGGAGAGAAGCCAGCTAACCGCGGTGATCTTCTTCTTTGTCACCCGTCTCCTGGCCAGCGGGGTGCGGCTCCTGGTCGTCTCACTGGTCCTCCATGTGGTTACCGGCATTCCGCTGGTTACCATAATTATCTCGGTAGCGGTGATCGCCCTCTTCTATACCATGATGGGAGGGATCAAGGCGGTGATCTGGACCGATGTCTTTCAGTTTGTCATCTTCATGGGCGGCGCCTGGGTGGTCATCTACTTCCTCCTCGATGCCATCCCGGGCGGCTGGGAGGGTTTGAAGACCTTTGTCGCTCCGGAGAAGTTCCAGATCTTCGACTTCCGCCTCATTCTCACATCCAGCCAGGTATTCCTGATCGCGTTTATTAACGGCTGTTTTCAGACCTTCGCCGCCCTGGGGACCGACCAGGATCTTACCCAGCGGATGCTGACCTGTAAGAGCCTCAAGGAGAGCCAGAGGGCATTGGTCCTGACCGGCCTCCTTGATTTCCCGATCGTCTTCACCTACCTCCTGATTGGAACCGCGCTCTACTGTGTATATGAAGTTCTGGGGCATGCTCTCCCCCCCGCCTTCGCGGCGGATCCCGACACCATCTTCCCCTATTTCATTATGACCGCTCTTCCGGCTGGTGTCCGGGGCCTCCTGATCGCCTCCATCTTTGCCGCCGCCATGTCCAGTCTTGACTCGGCCATCAACGCTCTATCCTCCAGCGCCATCATGGATATCTATAAGCCTTTCATCCGTCCCGGGGCTTCGGAGAAACATTACCTTAAAGCCTCGCGGATATTCGTAGCAGGCTTCTGCCTCCTTCTGATCATCGCCGCGCTGCTTTTGAACAGTATCCCCGGGGGGAAACTATGGCTCGGCTTCAAGGTGACCGGATTCACCTATGGCGCTCTGCTGGGGATATTCCTGTTAGGGGTTCTCACAAAAAGGAGTAACGATCGGATGAACCTCTGGGTGATGATCAGCAGTTCAATATTTCTGCTCACCCTCACCCTGATCGAGCAGGTATTTATGGATGGGGCGACACTTCTCGCCTGGCCCTGGTATGTGGTGGTCGGAACCGCCTGGACTTTTCTCTTCGGCTGGATCTTTTCTTTTAGGGGAGTTGATAAATAATATTTGACATAAGCCTAAAATACAATAGTCTATGCCTAATATATTAGGCATAGTGATTACAATGATAGGCATAACTATAGAACAACTTTTTAGCACGCCAGGCCAGATCAGGGTTTTGAGAGTCCTCTGGCGGGCGGGCAAACCATTGACTGGTCGCCAGATCCAGATGCTGGCCGGGTTGGCCAATCTGTCGGCAATGCGGGCATTGAAGCATCTAACCGTTCTTGGTGTTGTTTCCTGCCGCCAGGCCGGTCGCTCTCACCAGTATGAGCTGAAGATGGATCATTGGGCTGTCGATGAACTGATCTCCCCAATCTTTGAAGGGGAGGAGAAAGGCCTGGATCTGATTTGTGATCTATTGGCGAAAAAATTAAAAGGACAATGTCAAACGGCGTATCTATATGGAAGCGCTGTTGATTCCTCCCAAGATACGGTTGGAGATATAGATCTATTTATGTCGGTAAAGACCGAAAAAGAGCGGGAAGAATTGGAATCAGTCCTTATCCCGGAGATTAGCGAGAATATCTCCGAGAGGTTTGGCTTGTTCCTGGAGCCTAATATAGTGACTGCCCAAGAATTATCCCGGAACTCGACCCGGAAGATGGCTGAGGAGATTGCTCAAAATGGACTAAAGTTATGTGGGTGTGATATCAGTGAGGTGATCTCCAGGTGACGAAAAAGCGAGTAAAAAAACTGGATTCCTCGGCTGCCGCTAAGTATATCGACAAAGCTCGTGAATTTACTGAATCTATGCGCAGAAGCGCTGCCGCTAAAGAGTGGGATGCCGCCGGATTGGGAGCGGTCCATTCAGTAATAAGTGCCGCTGATGCCCTCCTCGCCGCCTACGGCGGTATCCGCTCGATCGAACCAGACCACCGGATGGCTATCCGTCTCCTGGAAGAAACCCTGGGAAGAAATGCGATCTCTTCCGCTCGCCGCCATATTTCATTTGTTATCGCCAAGAAAAATGTTATCGAGTATGAACAGCGGCGGATGACGGAGCAGGAAGGTAAGTCTATAGTCCAGCACGCGGAGAGATTCTTAAAGTTCGCCGAAAAAATGCTGGGGGCAATAGGATAGACTGAAGAAGTTTGAAGTGCGCTAAAGTGCCTAAAGTTATAAGTTGTCGCCTGCGGCGCTAACTTAGTGTAAAAGTACTGAAGCTATCGTCATTTGGAGTAAGGTTTCAGTGAACCCTGTCCTCTCGTAGCGGCTGCCTTTAGGCTGCCACACGATGGCGACCTGAAGGTCGCCTCTACGAGCACGGGGCAACGGGTTCACTGAAAGCTTACCATTTGGAAAAGTTAAAATATTAGTTTAATGCTTGCGCATCTTATTTTTACAAAGTAAAAATAAGGAGGAGTTGTCATGTCAACCAGCCTCTATATTACAGCTACTGAGAGGAAGAGCGGGAAGACAGCCGTTGTTCTGGGTTTAACCGAACTGGCGCTCCGGCACGCGGAGAAGCCAGGATTCTTTCGTCCCATCATCGACAGCGGGCCGGGGGCGATCGACGATATCAAACTGATCTCATCCCGATTCGATTCGGATATACCGGTGGAAGAGATGTACGCGTTCACCTGGGACCAGGTGCTGGAGCTGATCGCCCAGGAGAAGACCGATGAGCTCTGGAGAGGGATTATCGATACCTATCATCGTCTGGAAGAGAAACATGACTTCATCTTATGTGAGGGCACCGACTTCAACGCTTCCAGTACGGTCTTTGAGTTTGACATTAACGCGGCGATTGCCGATGTTCTGGGGAGCCCCGTCCTGCTGGTGGCTAACTCTCACCATAAGACAACCGACAAGACCCTCCAATCGATCGAGATGGCCCATACCTCACTGGCTGATAAAGGCTGCCGGGTGATAGCGACGATTATCAATCTGACCACCCCGGAGATGCGCGAGAAGATATTCAAACGGATGGCGTCAGCCGGGCGGCTCGACCGGGACAATATATATACTCTTCCCTACGATACCCTGCTGGCGGCACCTACTCTCCAGGAGATCTCCGATTGCCTGGGGGCGGAGAAGCTTTACGGCGGTGATCTCTATGAAGAACATGTCTATGATTATGTGATCGCCGCCATGCAGCTCCAGCATGTTCTGGAGTATATTAAGTTCGGATCATTGATTATTGTTCCCGGCGACCGGGCGGATGTAATAATCGCCTGCCTGGCATCGGTGATCTCCCGCTCCATGCCCTATATCTCCGGGATGATCTTAACCGGAGGATTTAAACCGGACGGCCGGGTCAAGGAGATGATCGAAGGTTTCGAGAAGATCGCCCCTATCCTCAGCGTGCCTTATGGAACCTACCAGACAACCAGGAGAATCAACCAGGTCCCCTCCGGCATCTCCCCCCGGGATGAACGCAAAATCGCCCAGGCGATGGGACTCTTCGAAGAGAATGTGGACAGTGAAGAATTAGCCGGGAAGATAATCCAGGCCGGCCCGAACGCGGTCTCTCCCAAGATGTTCCAGCATACTCTGATTGAAAGAGCCCGGGAGAACCGGCAGAGGATTGTCCTCCCCGAGGGAGAAGATGAGCGGATCCTGCTGGCGGCCGAGAATATCCTTACCAGGAAGATCGCCGATATTACTCTGTTAGGCGACCGGAATCTGATCAAGGCGGAGATCACCAGGCTGGGCTTACACATGGAAAATGTTACCATCATTGATCCGCTGGAGGCGCCCTCCTTCAAAGACTATGTCCGGACTTTCTATGAACTGAGGAAACATAAGGATGTTACCGAGGATGTAGCCCGGGATACCATGAGCGACAATACCTACTTCGGGACGATGATGGTCTATAAAGGTGATGCTGACGGAATGGTCTCCGGGGCAATACACACTACCGGGAATACCATCCGCCCGGCCCTGCAGTTTATCAAAACCAGGCCCGACTGCTCAATTGTCTCCAGTGTATTTTTTATGTGCCTTCAGGGAAGAGTTCTGGTTTACGGGGACTGCGCCATCAACACCGATCCGGACGCGGAGCAACTGGCGGAGATAGCGCTCAGTTCGGCTCAGACCGCCCGAACCTTCGGGATTGATCCAATGGTAGCCATGCTCTCTTATTCCAGCGGCAAATCCGGCCGGGGCGAAGATGTTGATAAAGTCCGCCAGGCGACCGAGATCGCCCAGAAGCTGGCGGAAAAATTCGATCCGGGGCTGAGGATTGAGGGACCGATCCAGTATGACGCCGCCGTTGATCCGGGGGTAGCCCGAACCAAGATGCCGGAGAGTAAGGTCGCCGGCCGTGCCACCGTCTTCATCTTCCCGGACCTGGATACCGGGAACATCACTTATAAGGCCGTCCAGAGATCATCCGATGCCATCGCGATCGGTCCGGTCCTCCAGGGTTTGAACAAGCCGGTCAACGATCTCAGTCGAGGCTGTACGATCCCCGATATTATCAATACCGTTGCTATCACCGCGGTTCAAGCGCAAGCGGTAAACAAGTAATTTGGAATTTTACTGTTTCGGAATTTCAATAAGCTCGTAGTGCAGGACTTCAGTCCTGCCTTCGTTGGGCAGGACTGAAGTCCTGCACTACGAAGTTGCGCCGAAGGAGCTAAGTTCTAATCATTACATTGACTTCAACTCCCCCAAATAATTCAGTGCCAACTTTCCTTTCACTCCCCACGACGTTCCCCACCCCTGTCCTGGCGCTGGGGGGCGAGCAGAAAAGCCGGTTCTGCCTGGCCCGGGGAGATACCGTCCTGCTCAGCCGGGAGTTCGGCGATCTTCGTTTTGCGGATAACCTCCTCGCCTACCGGGCGGAACTGGCCGAGGTTCTCCGAAAAGAGCGATTTATTCCCCGGATCATAGCTCACGATCTCCATCCCGAATACGCCACCACCATCCTGGCGCCGGTACTGGCGGAGTCTTTTGACCCCCACCCTATCCGGAAAGCGGTTCAGCATCATCACGCTCATCTGGCCTCCGTTTTAGCTGATCGCGGGATCCGCGGGCCGGTGATCGGGATTATCTGGGACGGGAGCGGTTACGGTGAAGATGGGGCAATCTGGGGTGGTGAGTTTTTAATCGGGACAGCCGAGTCATTTGAGCGCGCAGCTCACCTGGAGTATATTTCCCTCCCGGGCGGGGAGAAGGCGATAGCAGAACCCTGGCGGATGGCTGCTGCCTATCTCCACCATCTCCGGGGAGATGGATTTGTAGAAATCCAGATAGAGGCCGTTAAAAAGATGAACCGGGAAGAGCTCGCGCTCATCTTACCCATGATCGGGAAAGGGATTAATTCTCCGCTCACCTCCAGTATGGGGAGGCTCTTTGACACGGCCTCGGCGCTGATCGGTACCGGCTGGATAAACCACTATCCCGCTGAAGCGGCCATCGCCCTGGAGCAGGAAGCTGAAAACAACGGCGGGTGTCATGACCCGTATCCATTCCGGTTGAACCGGAACCGGAAGCCGTATATTATCGAACTCAATCCCCTCTTCTCCGCGCTGATCACGGATATCTCGGCGGGGATCGATGCCGGGTCGCTGGCATCCCGGTTTCATGCCACGGTTATCGCTATCGGGTCGGAAGTCGCCCTGATGCTGGCGGAGGAGACCGGTCTGCGGGAGGTGGTCTTGAGCGGCGGCGTATTTTTGAACCGGATCATTCGGGAGGGGTTGGTCGAATCTCTGACAACTCTGGGATTAAAACCGATTCTGCCGGAGAATATAGCTATCGGAGATGAATGTATCGCACTCGGACAGGCCGCGTCAGCGCAATCTTCCAGTGAACCCATATCTCTCCGCGATTGGCCGATAAATTCGATGTAGTGTGCAATTTGTGGACGATCGACCATAAATTGCACACTAATCTGGGGATTCAGTTGTTCGAGTTATTGCCAGCATAGGGTTTTCACGTGCCGAGGTCAACGACCTCGGCTATCGGGAAGAATATTGTAGCTGCGGTCGCTGACCGCGGCCATGAGGGGCTTCATTGTAATATAAACGCGCCCACCAATATAATTTGTATATGCGTTAAGTTGAATGTCAAGACGCGACACCTACCATGCCTATAATAGTCTACATATTCATGGCTCTGTATCTGCTGGGGAATTATTATATCTACCGGCGCGTGAGACCGATTATCTCTTCCCGGGCGGTTCGGGGGGCGGTAGCGGCGGTAATCATTTTCTTCTTCTCCAGTTACTGGCTGGCGGAATTCGGGAAGCATATCCTATCTCCCGGATTAACCCCGATATTGCGCTGGATCGGTTCCTGGTAGATCGGGTTCTCCTTCTATGCTGTTATTATTCTTCTTCTGATCGATCTGGTTCGCCTGGTAGGACATATATTCCATCTCCTCCCGAAGAGTTTCCTGAAACCTTCCCGGACCGCCCGGCGGTTCGCCCTATTCGTTATCGGAGGGGGAGTTCTTATACTTCTCCTGGCCGGTCATTTTAACGCCCGGAAACTCCGGATAACCACTCTGTCTCTAAACCTCCCCCCTTCCTGTGGTTATATGAGCAGACTGAATCTGGTCTTTATCGCTGATATGCATCTCGGGGTAATGGTGGAGAGTTCGTTCCTGAAAAAAATCATTCAAGAGGTAAACGATCTTAAACCGGATATTATTTTGATCGGCGGAGATACGGTGGATATGAATGTTGGGGAGATAGAAAGATCGGGACACGGGAAAACACTCTCCCTATTCAGGGCTCCCCTGGGGGTTTACGCGGTAACCGGAAATCATGAGTATATTTCCGGGGTGGAGGAGTCGGTTGAATTTATATCGAGGTTCGGAATTACCTTCCTCCGTGACCGGGCTGTGAAGATTAATGACAGCTTCTATCTGGTGGGGAGAGAGGATCTGAGTGGCCGGAATCGATTTGCCGAAGGGAAAATCCTCCCTGATATTCTCAGCGGGCTTGATCGTGATTGTCCCGTTATCCTCCTCGACCATCAGCCGGGGCGCATTGATGAGGCGGTCAGAGAAAGAGTCGATCTTCTCCTCTGCGGGCATACCCATAACGGCCAGCTCTTCCCGCTCAATCTGATCACCGGGGCCGTCTACAAAGTCAGCCACGGTTATCAGCGGATAGGAGAGACTCAGATCTACGTCACCAGCGGAGCCGGGACCTGGGCGCCCCCGGTCCGGATCGGGAATGTCCCGGAGATTGTGCAGTTAAAAATTGAGTTTGGCCCGGCCCCGGCGGTGTTGCAGTCCACTAATGCCAATTGATTGTTTCGCCTCGGATTGGCGGCTTTGCTGTCCACGGATTGTAATAGTTTAGCTCCCGCAGAAAAAAATGAAGAAAAAGGTTGACCTATATATATTTTTTGATAGTATGGCTATATGTTATATAACATATAGCACTAAAAGGAAGTATTTTAATGAAAGAGATGAAA
>CAKZYZ010000231.1 GCA_937885075.1 uncultured bacterium
CCCGATCTGACCGAAGTTACCGTCGGCCGCCACATCCCTCCGCATCACGATTCACTGCCGGTGTTTTTAGAGAGATTCTCGCGCTACTACAGTGAGGATGTCTCGGGGGCTCCATATGAATTATTGGCGATAGCGGCATCCCATCATCGTCTAGCGTGGATTCATCCATTCATGGATGGTAATGGTCGGGTGGTGCGGCTATTCTCCCATGCTCTTTTCATTCAGAACCGGACAGACTCGTGCGGTCTCTGGGCAATATCGCGTGGCCTGGCCAGAGCCGGATCGCGATACAGAACATTGCTGGATAATGCTGACCGCTTGAGGAAGAATGACTATGACGGTCGGGGCCGCATGACAGATGAAGGCTTGTACGAGTTCTGCAAGTTCTTTCTTCAGACCGCGCTTGATCAGATATCTTTTATGTCATCCTTACTCGAACTTGACGCGCTGGAGAAAAGGATCGAGAGATATCTGCAATTTTCTTCCGCGCTCGGCAAGCAGGTAGAAAGCGCGGGTTACCTTCTCCGGGAAGCCCTGCGGCGCGGAGAGTTTCCCCGCGGCGAAGCCGGGCGCATTACAAATCGCAGTGAAAGATCCGCGCGCAATATTCTGAAGAATCTGACCGATGGACGCCTGCTGGTCTCCGATACTGAGAAAGGCCCTGTCAGACTTGGTTTCCCCGTGAACGTGCTGGAGTATTATTTCCCATTACTATATTCGGAAGCAGATCTTACTAAGTAGTATTATGAAAGAAGCACTACTCTACACCAGACTGGAAGAGAACAAGCTCCGCTGCGACCTCTGCGCCCACCGTTGTTTGATCCCGGAGGGTAAACGCGGGATCTGCGGCGTCCGGGAGAACCGGGAGGGAAAACTCTACTCTCTGGTCTACGGGAAAGCGATCGCCACCCACATCGATCCGATTGAGAAGAAGCCGCTCTTTAACTTCCTCCCCGGCACGCTGGCTTATTCGGTAGCGACGGTAGGCTGCAATATGACCTGCCTCCACTGCCAGAACGCCGACATCTCCCAGTCCCCCCGGGAGACCGGCCGGATCATAGGATCGGAAATCTCCCCCGGGGAACTGGTGGCGGCGGCCGAAGAGAGCTCCTGCCGCTCAATCGCCTACACCTATACCGAACCCACCATCTTCTTTGATTACGCTTTTGCTACCGCCCGCCTGGCGCGAGAACGGGGACTGAAGAACATCTTCGTCACCAACGGCTATATGACGGCGGAAGCGCTGGAAATGATAAGCCCGGTCCTGGACGCGGCCAATGTCGACCTGAAATCATTTCAGGACGACTTCTACCGGAATATTTGCGGCGCGCGCCTCCAGTCGGTTCTGGACACCATAAAAAGAATGCACGAGCTGGGGATCTGGCTGGAAGTTACCACCCTGATTATCCCCGGGCATAATGACTCCGACCAGGAACTGGAATCTATCGCCCGGTACATCTCCGGGATCAGTCCGGATATCCCCTGGCATGTCAGCGCGTATTACCCCACCTACCGCCTAACCTCCGCCCCCCCCACCCCTGCCTCCACCCTGCGGAGAGCCAGAGAGATCGGCCAATCCGCCGGGTTACGCTATGTCTACACCGGCAATATCCCCGGGGACGATGGAGAGAACACCTTCTGCCCCAACTGCGGCCGGAAGATCATCGAGCGAACCGGTTACCGGGTAGGCACGGTAAATATCCAGGATGGTAACTGCGCCTTCTGCTCCACCCCCGCCGCCGGCACCTGGAGCTAACCGGCGATCATCGCGGCCCCCGGAGATATGGGATGTGGGAGTTTACCCGCCGGAGGCGTGGCTTGCTATCACGACCAGGACCTGTAGCCGCGGTCGCTGACCGCGGCAGGAGATGGTGATTTTTTTCGACACTATTCGATAAGCGTGTTATATTATTTGTGATATTAAAAATTGGAAACTTATCATTAGATTGATTGGGGGCTAAAATGATATCAGAAGAAATTAAAGAAGAAGTAAGACGGTTAGGGCTTGCGGAAAAATTAATATTTGTAGCAGATGTGTGGGATTCTATCGCGCTAAGCAATTCAGAACTTCCTTTGCCTGAGTGGCAAAAAAGGGAATTAGATAAAAGGTATAAAGAATATATAGCAGGCAAACAAAATCTTCATAACTGGAAGTCTGTTCACGAAGGTTTAAGGGATGAATATTAATGGAATTACGCTATACTGATCGATCAAAACTTGATCTTAAACTGGCGATTTCATGGTATGAGCGGCAAAGAAAAGGACTTGGTTTTGATTTTTTGGATTGTGTTGAGGTCGCTCTACAAAACATTATCGGGAATCCTGAAATTTATCAAATCCGCTATTCCAATTTTCGGGGCTGTGTTGTCAGGAGGTTTCCGTTCTCAATTTTTTATACGATTGAAACTGATGAAATTATAGTACATTCCATATTTGACAATAGACAAGACCCTCAAAAGAGACCTTGAATACCATGAATAAGTTTATATTAACTTCGATCTCAAATGAGGTGATTCGGCAGGAGACGAGTGATTTCTTTCAGAAGGCCTCGTCACACTTTAATCCGGCCTCATTCGCCGAAGCCCTCAGTGCCGTCCCGGCTATTCCCGCCTTCCGGGATGACCAGATCAATATTGGCTGATTGAATCCGAGTGTACTCTCTCCGCATTATTCGGAGATATCCCGGGGAGAAATATCGCCAGTAGCCATATCTGAACGATCGTTCAGATATGGCTACTGTGTTTTTCGTCAATTTTTTAGTAGATCGGTCAGGATGCCGGTCTCCTCTATGTCTACGCCGGCAACAACCCCGGTGATGACGGCGAGAACATCTTCTGCCCCAACTGCGGCAAGAAGATTGTCGAGCGGACCGGTTACCGGGTAGGGAAAGTAAATATCCAAAGCGGAAATTGTGTCTTCTGCTCCGCCCCCGTTGCCGGGGTCTGGTAGCGGACGGCTGGAATTGTAGCCGCGATCGCTGACCGCGGAAGGCATCTCCCCCATATCTGGCAGTAACTCCATTCCCTGAATATTTTTCTCACTATCATTGTAGACAACCCGCGCTCGATCGAGCGCGGGTTGTCTACAATTTGTGTATATTAACTTTTCGAGAAATATTAATTAGCAGAGCAAATTCATTTGCCATGAATACTCACCTGCTATAATTTAGGGGATCATAGTCCCCCAAATAATATAATAAAGGAGAATAAGTTGAAATAATTTGAAACCCGGATAATTTCTTAAAAAATCTCAGGAAGGCCTGACGAAGACACTACATGTTAGAATCTCCGAATCTATCCACGGCCGGGTGGTAAAATTTGCTCAAGAGGAAGGAGTATCGATGAATAATTTTATATGGAGATACTCCTATTCTGGTAGACTATGACGAATAAATTTTTACTCCGTGAAAATTATTATAGTTTGAATTCCACATTAATCCGTGGTTTGTAGAATAATAAGGTTATTGAAAATCCGAAACAGCGAAATAGGAATAATGAAGACGATTTGGGTAACAGACATTCATCTTGAATTCCTGGACAGTTCCGGGTTTCATCGTTTCATGCGGGAATTGTCCGCCAGTGATGCCGACGCTATCCTCATTTCCGGGGATATCGCGCAGGCGTCTACTGTTGAGAGATACCTCTCCAAGATGGCGGAGATCCTTGAGATCCCCATCTATTTTGTTCTCGGAAATCATGACTTTTATCACGGTTCAATCTCTGAAGTAAGGAAAGCTATGACAAGCTTGGTAGAAGGGTCGCCCTACTTAAACTGGCTTAATGTCCGCGGGCCGGTTATTCTGAACTCAACGACTTGCCTTATTGGACATGATGGGTGGTGTGACGGTCGACTCGGGGATTACTTCAGCTCCACTGTCATGCTGAATGACTTCCTTCTGATCTCCGAACTTACCGGTCTTTCTCAGCAAGAACTTCTTCATCAACTCCGTAGTCTTGGAGATGAAGCGGCCGAACATTTCCGGGCTGTTTTGCCTGTTGCCCTGGAGTCAGCCGCCCACGTCGTAGTCCTCACGCATGTTCCTCCGTTTAGAGATGCGGCATGGCATGACGGGAATTATTGCGATTCTGACTGGCTTCCATTCTTCTCATGTAAAGCCGTTGGAGAGATCCTCCTGGAGGCAATGCAAGATCATCCGGATAAACGAATGACCGTGCTCTGCGGGCATACTCACGGAGGAGGGGAGTCTCAGATCCTGCCCAACCTGTCAGTATTGACAGGGCCTGCTTGCTATGGTGCCCCTGTTATTCAAGAGATATTTGAATGGGGATAGATTTGATTCCTGCCTAATCGTCAGGTAGAGCCAGAATAATAATCAGGCTCAGAAAGATCAATCCAAATATCTCATATCCCGGCATTTTTCCTCCTTTTGTGTATGCTTATGCTTTATTAGACGGAATAAATAATGTATTTATTCCCACAGGGAAGAACTATAGCGGTTATGCCTGCTTATAGCCGGCGAGGTGTCGATATTTGATCCCGTCCTGATAAATGTCGAGGCTTGGTATTCATCCATCAACGGAACCGGGGTAGGGGATTATCGGGCCGGACTCGGTCTGGCTTGCCTGGGCGGTGAACTCCGTCTCCGCTATCGCTACATCCAGTTTGAGAACGCCCCCGATATCCATGGCCCCGAGGTCAGCCTCGGCTTCCGGTTTTGAGGGGTAAAACCTGATAATATTTATTCCTGATTTCCTCCTTTTTCTGTAAGCTATCAGTCGAACTCTGTATATTCTAATCGAGGAGCTGTTCTCCATGACGCTATTACCAGCTGCTAAGGAGATTGTTTGACCGATGGAAAATTTAAGTTATCAAGGGGATAATTTTGTCTTGCCGGAGAAGAAACGTCGAACCCGTAAGAACGCGGAGAAGAAGTCCGGGGCGCGGAATATTGTCGGGAAGGTCTCCTGGCTTGACGGGGAGATCGTTTGCTGGAGCGGGGAAAAACCGGAAATCAACTATGCCGGCGATTGCTTCTTCCGTCCGATCACCGTGGTTATTGCGGATGCTCTATCCGGGAAAGCTTCAGGAATATATACGATCTCTTTGGACTATCAACGCGCGGCGTCGATCGGCGTCTCTTCTCCGCCTGAGGATGTTGCCAGACTGGTAAACCCGGTCGTTGGACCGATAACCCGGGTCACCGAGCCCCTGATCGCGAAGACGGCCCGTACTCTCGAAGCGGCGCGGCGTTATCCTAAGGCGCTTCCCCCTCTGGTGGGAGATCTTTTTTCCTGGATCGAAAAGAAGAAAGCAAACCTCGCCCGGGCGCGATCCGCGCTTGATGCACTTCATCCCCCCGGACGGAATTTGGTGAGGAGTCTTGCCCTGGAAGAAAATTGCCTCTGGATCGGGTCGGATGCCGGTCGGCCTTCTTCGGTGATTACCACGGAGCAGATCAGTCAAAACCTTGAGAAGGGAGTGGATATATCCGACACTGGAATGTGCGCTGCCGCTATTTTATTCGGGCAGCGCCATGCGGCTGGAGGATTGTCGGGGAATATCGGATCCTACGCGATTATCGGCGGACGCCTTTCCCAATGGCCGGCGGATGTGATCTTGCGCGTTTTTTACGGTAGTTCAGGAGAGAGAGATCGGAACCCATTTCCAGAACATATACCGCCGGAGCTGAACTCCCCCGAATGCGCCCAGGCAGCGTTGGAATGGGTCCTGGTTAATCGGGATAGAGTTTCTATTCGGGATTTAAGCTCAATGCTACAATTATTACCGGCTATTCAACTCGCCTATAATGATCCGGAACGGCGGTTTGGTTTATTACTCTCTCAGTTGAATCGGGCTTTTGATGATATTTCGCTTCTACCAATCTACCGGAAAGGTCAAAAAACTGCCGTCACTCATCTACCCGGTTCCGGCAGATTGACTCATCAGCTTGCTGAATCTATCAGTGACGAACTTAACCGGGAGAGAAAGGCTGTGGGCATCAAACCTCTGAAGGATAACCAGCCGTTTTATTATTACGTGGAGGCCGCGGTCTCCTGGTTTCTTGGATATAAGGTAAATGATCCGCTGTTGAGCAACATCGCGAAACTACACTGTCATGATCCGGTCGAATATGAACGCCGTCTCTTGCTCCTCCTCACCCCGATCAAGAAGCGAGCGGGATCGCCGGGTCCGGAATACCTTACAGGCCTTTGCTGTTTAGCCGGGCGGGTCGCGGGGATAAGCGGGAGGAAAGCTGTCTCCGCGATAGCGGTGTGGCTGAATGCCTGCCGGATATACTGCGTCCCGGGTGATACCAATGATGGGGCGTTAAGGCTGGCGCTTGAAACAATCGAGGCGGTGTCCGGTTATTCCGGCTGCCGACAGGAGAAACTCTCCCGATCGATGAATAGTCTGGCTCGATCGGGGGGCAAACTTATTGAATGCGCTGGAAGGGAATATGAAAAGACTATATCTCCGCGGAGTTATAATCGGGACGATATTTCTAATATTTTCGGAAATCTCCGCCTGATCTGGTTTCTGGCTGAAGTGACCGATGATGAATTTGAATCACTCATTGAATATGATCTTTTTATGCCGGCCCGGATGATCGCAAAATATAACCCTGATGAGCTGAATGCCTTTATCAGAATGGCAAGCAGGCTGGCTGAAAAGGGGTCGGATAGGTTTAGTTATAATGACACTATCTGGGCGGACCTGTTCTGTTGCGGTGATAGGAAATTAGTCGAAGAGACTCTCGCCTGGATCGAACTTTTAGGTGATAGTTATGGGCTCACCTGGAAGAAGATCTGTCATCTGGTGAGAGAGATAGTGGGTTTTTGTTATCCCTACAATGAGGACTATGGTCGTCGATTTGACAAGGACCGGGTGTTATTTATCCGGAGGAATTTTTGGATAATCAAGCGGATCACCCGGTCAGTAAAGATGGTTCTCAAGATGACTCCCGAGATGGGATTTGACGACTGGAAAGATCCCGCGGAGCATATCTCTAACCGGCTTGATGCTATCGAGATCGCCTATCAATGGCATCGACGGGGATATGATGACATAGAACTGACGGTCAAATCACTTCTCAACTATTGCCTCCGGAAAGAAAAAGAGGCAATCAAGCAGGCAAAGCAAAACCCTCCCCAATGCCTCTGGCAGGACACCGAGGACTGTAATTTATCTATCGATGTTTCTCGGGGCTCACCCCGGAGTCTGGTCAATCTCATCGACTGTCTCTTAAGGGGAAGGTATGACACCGCCCGGTTAATAAGGGGATGGGATTTCCTCAAGAGCGCTCCGGCTATCCGGATATTTTTAAGCCGTTGCTCTGAACGCGCCGAACAGGTTCGGCCATCGCTGCTGGCGTTGCAGAGGATAGCGTTCGCGATCCGCCTCCAGGCAAACAGAGAACTCCGGGCTGGATTTAAGGAGTGGGAGAAACCACCGGCTAAATATTCCCGGGGGCATGAGTATTCGGTTCCCGCTGAATATTACGGAAGATTGGAACGGGTTATTCGGCTCCGGACCCTGACCGGGGAGGAGGAAGTTCTTCCCCGGACATTGGTAAAGGGACTGGAAAGAGCACGACTGTTGGAGCGTGAATATATCTCTCTGAAGAAGAGGAAGCAGCTTGATGAACGGATGCGAGCTCGGTTGCAGAAGCTTAAACGGCTTCTTGCTGCCCCGGAATTGATCGAGGAACAGAGGCGTAGGGATATTGATAAGATTCTGGATAAACAGGAAGTATTATCCGGTCTATCTGCTCTAAATTCTATTATTGACCGGGTGACCCGGCAGCATCGGGAGTATGTCTTCGGGACCTCATTCGAAGCTGATATGACACCCGATCTGGAAAATGCTCTGGTCATTTATTATAATATCAAGAAGAACCGGCGTTTGCTTCGATCCTTCCTCCGCGGCGTGGTCAAAGGGGAGGGGATATGGCAGCATCCGGCGAATCTTGAGTTTGCCGAGCGGATGCGATCGAGCGGGGTGAAGATTGAAATCTGGTTGGGCCCTTTCGAAAGAGAGTACCGATTGGGGCGGAGAACCTGGAGAATTTATCGCGAGACGGACCCGCTCAAGATACTCCAGATGGGCAATCTCTTTGGAACCTGCCTCAGTGCCGATGATTTTAACGCCTTCGCGACAGTAGCTAACGCTCTGGAAGCAAACAAGCAGGTTATTTATGTTGAGGGGCCACGGGGGAAAATAGTCGGGCGGAAGTTAATCGCTATATCCGGTAATGGAGCTCTCTTCGGATTTAATTCGTATGGCAGCAAGGAAAGCGGTGATGAAGGAGGAGGGTTTCCCTGGATAAAGATATTTCTTGATCTCTTCTGTCGTGAGTACGCGGCAGCCTGCAATCTGAGGTTCGCGACGTTTGCCGATAAGCAAGAAATCTATCTTTGCCGTGCCGACGAAGGGCTATATTATGAAGATGATGAAAAGGCGAAAAAGTCCTTTCATCTTTTTGCCCATTGGTACTTCGACGGAGCAGAGGAATTTGATTGGTGGGTAACCGGGCGGGAGAATTCTGATGATTATTTTCATGTCCGGGACTGTCCCTGGAATGTCTTGACCCGGTTCATCCGTCTTCAATTGAGGATGAAGAGAGAAGCTACGCTCCGGTGGCTGATCCGGATGGGTGACGATGCCCGGGAGATACTCGGATATCTTGTCGAGAATATATTTTTGGATAAGCAGTCTGTAAAATTCGTAGAATATTATACTAATAGTGAGAAGGTGAAAGCACTGCTATGTAGTAAGATATATTAGAAGACCTTCTAATCCGCGGTTATATTGCAAAAGGGAGAAAATGAGGGATAAAGAACCCCGAAGGGGTTATACATAAAAGCCCAGGGTGAAACCCTGGGTATTAAATGAACCAAAAACCCCCCATCCCCTTTCCATCCCCGTCCCAACCGAGGGAATGGACAAAACGGTTCGGGCGGGTGATGGGGGTAAGGCTGAGGGAGATGTGTGGGGAGATGGGTGGGACTACATTATCCCCGGGGTAAAACCCCGGGCTGAAATGTTATACCCTTTCAGGGTATTGACCCGAATTTACAATCATTTAATTAATCATCAAATGGCTGTCGGGCAAACACATTAAGACATATATTAGCAGACGAAAAACAAGGTAGATATGTCGTGAAACTCTTGCTGATAACAGATACGCACGGCGACCTCGATTGTATTAATTTGCTGGCGTCCCGAACCGGCGCGGATGCGGTGTTGCATTCCGGAGATCTTGGCTTCTATGATGAGGGAAGTCCGGAGCGGCTGACCACCCGGGAGCTTATCCTCAGGATCATTCATTCCCACTTGCCTCAGGAGAAGAAGAAGGCGGCAAAGAAACTTTCGAGACCGGAGATGATCGCGTTCATAAGGCGGCAATCTCCGTTGAGCGAGTTGCCGGACTACTTGAGAGGAGAGAAGCAGTTCTCTCTTCCCGTTTATGCTGTCTGGGGGAATCATGAGGACAATGTTGTTGTCGAGAAATTCTATTCCGGGGAATACAGCATAGATAATTTTCATGTTCTTCATGAGAAACAATCCTTTCGTCTCGGGGACTTCCATATTTTTGGTCTTGGCGGCAACGTAATAATAAACGAGAAATTCTTCGATCGGCCGATTGCCGGTAATGGTGGACGGGTATGGAGCACCTTCACTCAGTTTGTGGAACTTGTCAGGACTGTTAAGCGGAACCGGTTTGATAATGAGATATGTATTTTTGTCAGCCACGTGAGCCCGGGAAAAGAACCTTTTGCTTCCCTGATAGGCGCTCATTCAAGGGCGGATTACATAATCAGCGGGCATATGGGGCCGCCGTTCAGTATGGTCTGGAATGAATTCGCGATCAGGGAGATTGCTGAAGCTTCTGCCAGAATCTCCGGGCGTCTGGATGATGTAGTGGCGGTTTGGAATAAGCTGAGAACAGAGATAAGGGATGCTAATTTCAATCGGGATGCTGAAGGTGGCCTGCGTCAACTGTGTGATTTCCCGACAGAGAGAGGCGGCAGGGGCAGCAACCGGAAGGTCTCCCGGTGGTATCGCGATATGATCAATATTAATCTTCCGGACGCGGAGATCGGTTACTCAATATTGGAGGAGAAGGATGGAGCGGTATCGCTGACCAGCTATGCAAGACGTTACTCTAAAAATGTTTTTCGAGATAATCCGGGGTGCCTGGAGATAAGTTGAGCGATTATCGCGGAGGACCTGTCATCCGCGGTCAGCGACCGCAGCTACAATTCAGCCTGGTGCACCCCCACTGTAGCCGAGGTCGTTGACCTCGGTAGGTAAAAACGCTGGGTAGAGCGATAACTTCACGATTTGAACTTCTTACTTCCCATATTACCGGACAACTTATGGACGATCGTCCATAAGTTGTCCGACAATAGAAGCGAGGGGATGGAGATAACTTTGCAGTGTATACTTACCGGGAGATTCAGGGGTATCCAGCCTAAATAAATGTCAGTAGTAGCCATATCTGAACGATCGTTCAGATATGGCTACTCTATTTTTCGGCAGGCTTTCAGGAGATTGATTGTTGACTGTTAGCGATTATACTTCTCGACTTTCCCTGACGAAGGAGACGATCTCTTGCGTCGAGATGTCGGTATTGATTCCTTTAACATCAAGAGGAGATCGGGGTTGGGTTTCCGGGGTCAAGGAGAATACTGAGCCGTCCTTTCTCCTGATCAAAACCTTGCCGGATTGTTTGGCACAATCCAGTACTGATGCCAGCTTCTGTCTGGCTTCGGAATATGTATAGACGTTCATGTTGATATCTCCAAAATATTAATCCCAATTTTTCTCGCCCTGTCAATCAGTTGGCTGTCCAGGGAAAGGATGGGCGTTTTATTTCTCAGAGCACAATCAAGAAAATACGCGTCATAGGCATAAATGTTGTTATCGTGTGCTAACTCAAGCGAATGCTGAAAGTCAACATCAAGATATCTGATAGGTATAACATCAAAAACCTTCAATGCTTTCCGGGCGGATCGAAGACTGATACGGCTACGTTTGAACATGGCCGAAAATGCATTTGTAATTTCCCATCGAATTGAACCGGGGCCAACAAGATTGTGTCCCGTTGTTGCGTTTATGATCGACTTCTTTTCCGGTTCGTTCAGTATAACGGCGATCAACACGGATGTATCAGTCATAATATCCATGATACCCCTCCATTGTTGTGGACAATTGTACAACAAGGAATCGTCTTTGGCAAGAGCGAAAAAAATAATAAAAATTATAGGAAATTGGAGATTTTGGGCAATGGTTTTATTATAATGCCCAGATTCGCGAAATAATGAGCAAATGC
>CAKZYZ010000232.1 GCA_937885075.1 uncultured bacterium
TAGCTTTATAGTGACACTTTGACTGTTCCGTGCGTTGGATGACTCTATCAGGTTTTTTATGTTTTTTTTTTTAATGATACGGCGACCACCGAGATCTACACTCTTTCCCTACACGACGCTCTTCCGATCTATCATCTTGTCCCAAAATCGTCTTGGTCTCCCCCGAAGTTTTAATCGGGGTCAAAAAACTTGCGAAGCTAAGTCCCTGCTTCGGAATTTCAATAAGTTCGTAGTGCAGGACTTCAGTCCTGCCTTCGTTGGGCAGGACTGAAGTCCTGCACTACGAGATTGCGCCGAAGGCGCTAAGTTCTATAAATTAAGGAGTGTGAAATGGTTGAACTGAAAAATATTGATAAACTACCGGAGTCGGCCGCTAAGAAGATTCGGCCTTACCTGGAAAATATGATCGAACTTCTGGGGAACAATCTTATCACGGCGGCGGTTTACGGCAGCGCGGTAACCGGTGATTATTCAGAGAAAAGGTCCGATATTAATCTTATCCTGGTCTGTGAAGATGTGGATCTTTCTACACTGAAGAAGAGTCTGAAGCTGGTCGCGAAAGGGATCCGGGAGAGGATTGCCGCGCCTCTCTTTTTTACCCGCCGCTATATCGAGACCTCGGCCGATGTCTTCCCGATCGAGTTTCTGGAGATCAAGGAAAATCATCTGGTCCTCTATGGAGAAGATATCTTAGCCGGGATAATAGTTGACCTGAAGAATCTCCGCCACCAATGCGAAGAACAGATCAAAGGTAAACTGGTCCGGATCCGGCAGGCTTATCTTGAAGTCGGTTTAAAGAAGAAAGGGGTGGAAGCGCTTCTGAAGAGATCTCTCTCCAGTCTTATGCCGGTCTTTAAAAGTGTAATCCGTCTCCGGGGGGAATCTCCTCCGCGGAGAAAGGAGGATATTCTCAGTAAATTAGCCGAGGTTTTCAGCCTGGACGCGGAGGTCTTTCTGACTATCTGGAATGACAAGCGTAATGATGAAATAATTGGCGGCGAAGAGCCGGAGAGCTATCTGAATCGTTATTTACTCCAGTTAGAGGCCCTGGCCGAAGCGGTGGATAAGGTATGAAGAAATATCTGATAATTTTAATCGGGGCCATCCTGTTTGGAGGGATTCTTACGGCGGTATTACCGGCGGAAGAAGTTCAATACCCTTCTTACTCCGGCTATGTAAATGATTTTGCCGATCTTCTTTCGAAGGAGACTGAGGAGTCCCTGAGCGAGAAGATCAAAGATCTGGCGGCAAAAACTACCGC
Organism: uncultured bacterium; assembly: GCA_937885075.1. Classification (GTDB taxonomy): domain Bacteria; phylum Auribacterota; class Erginobacteria; order Erginobacterales; family Erginobacteraceae; genus CAKZYZ01. The sequence continues at coordinate 1,262 of CAKZYZ010000232.1, forward strand.
CGAGGTGGCTGTTGTAACCGTGGAATCTATCGCTCCCGAGTCGATTGATGAATATGTCAATAAGCTGTTCGAGAAATGGGGGGTGGGCCGGAAAGGGAAAGATAATGGAATTCTGATTCTGGTAGCGGTTAAGGAAAGGAAGACCAGGATTGAGGTCGGTTATGGCCTGGAGGGGGCAGTTACGGATGCGCAGGCTTCGAAAATTATCCGGAATGTGATGCTCCCCTATTTCAAGCAGGGGAATTTCGAGCGGGGGATCGACCTGGCGGTTCAATCGGTCATTGGTCTGGTCGCGAAAGAGTATGAGGTAAAGATCGGAGATCTGGAAGCAGTCCCGCTGAAGCCCGCTCGAACCGGTTCCGGCAGTAAATCGGTGGGATTCATAATATTTCTTGTTATCTTCTTCGCGGCTTTTTCAATTCTGGGAGCGAGAAAACGGGGGGGAAAGAATTCCGGCGGCGGTCACTATGGCGGCGGATTCTGGACCGGCGGCAGCGGCGGGGGGGGAGGGTTCAGCGGAGGATTCGGGGGGTTTGGTGGAGGGATGTCGGGGGGTGGTGGGGCGAGTGGAGGGTGGTAGCGAGGGGGGGGACAGATTCAGAATATCCAATGGCCAATATCCAATTTCCAATGTCCAAATGCGAGGTTGAATTTGGACATTGGAAATTGGAAGTTGGCCATTGGATATTCATTGTGGGGTCGAGGTAACGGGAGTTTCAACCAGAAAAAGTGATAATTGTAAATCAGGATGTGGCAGGCGGGATCAGACTGATCAGTTCGCTCGGCCGGATTAATTGGCAGGGCAGAGGCAACTTACGCGCGCTTTTGCGCCTAATAATTTCAGGAGGATGAAATGAAAGCATTGATAATAACACTGGTAATTCTGGCCGGGATCGCGCTGATCGGGATCCTGATTGTTGTCTCGGGTTTAAATAATGTTGTTACGCTTGATGAAACAGTCGCGGCAGCCTGGGCCCAGGTAGAAAACCAATACCAGCGCCGGTTTGACCTGATCCCCAACCTGGTGGAGACAGTGAAGGGCGTGGCCGGATTTGAGAAGGAGACCTATATTGCTGTTGCCGAAGCGCGGGCAAAGGCGGGAGAGATCAAGCTTACCCCCGAGATGCTGAGCGACCCTAGCGCCTTCCAGCAGTTTCAATCAGCCCAGGATGGACTGAGCGGCGCTCTCTCCAGATTGCTGGTCACGGTTGAGAGTTATCCCGAGCTGAAGGCCAACGAGAATTTCCAGACTCTCCAGGCGCAGCTGGAAGGGACTGAGAATCGGATCGCGGTGGAACGGAGGCGTTATAATGAGACCGCCCGCGGCTTTAATACCTATATCCGGAAGATTCCGGGGATGCTCTGGGCCACTATGAGGGGATTGACTACGCCCAAGGAATACTTTGAAGCCGTTACTGACGCGGAGAAGGCCCCGTCGGTAAAGTTTTAGACTGTGCCTTTTCGAGTAAGCTCTAGATGGCAGCGCAATGATGGATTAATTACGTGGATCGGATAGATCTTTCTCCTTCCGCCGCCGTGGCGGCCAGGAGTCCGATTAGAAGCCAGAATAGGAAAGAGATCCGTTCGTTCAGGAGAGGATCGTCCGCCAGACTCCCCAATAGGAACCCGGCCAATCCGGCAATCAGGGCTTGACTGAAGCCGACCGTGAATCGGCTATCTGATCGGTGTGTTTCTTTTAGAGCTATTCGGAAGATCAGGAATAATAGCCAGCCAAAGGCTAAAAGTCCCGGGATTCCGGTTGAGAGGGTGAGGGAGAGATAATAATTATGCGGCGCGGTGGCAAATTCTCCTGTATTCACCTTCTTGTATTTATCCTGATAGAGCCGCATGAATATACCATATCCCGGTCCATAGCCGATTACCGGACGATCCTGGATCATCCGGAGAGCAGCCCCGGAGTAAATCAATCTTTTCTCCACATTGGGATCCGAGCGCCAGGTGGCAAAGCTCTTAATCCGCTGTTTCCAGTAGGACTGTGGCCCCACATTTAAACCCCAGATTAACAGCCCCACCAGGATAATGATTGATCCCAGGAAGATTATCTTTCCTTTCCGAAATAAGGTTAATATCCCCAATCCTACCAGAAGGCTCACCCAGGCGGTCCGGGAGAAAGAGAGATAGATACCTGTACCCAGGAGGATGGTAAGGAGAACTGCCCCTGTCCGAATACGCCAGGATCCAGGAGATAGAATAAGGACAAATACAAATGGGATAAGCAGTACCAGAACCGCTCCGATGCCATTGGGGTGTCCGAATGATGTCCAGATCCGCTGTGGAGTCTGAGGGAAATATATCCCCTGAGAATATAGCAATATTCCCGCCAGGATAACCAGGCTGAGCGCGCTGAAGAGAGTGACCAGAAGAGCCTTGCGATATTTTTCCCGGCGGAGCAAGGAACTGAGAAGAAAGAACCAGCCCACCTGAGTAAGCAGGTCTCTTCCCCCGGTTTTCCAGCTTATCGCCCGGTAAGGAGATGCGATCAACGCGATCAGAGCAATCCCCGCGAAGACCAGGACCGGCATATTCAGACCGGTCCGCCGAGGGCGGAGCTCCTTATCCCAGGTACATCCTGCCAGCCAGAAGATGAGAACAGGAAAAATCAGGGAACTGATCTTGCCGCCGATACTGAACTGGAGCCATTCGCAGCCGGCGCAAGCCCAATGAAAGATTGGCATGGAAAGATGGCTGCCGGAACGGTTAAGAGATATCTGCCCCATTATGGCGAAAAATACCACCGCCATTACATAGATAGATCGGAAGAGCGTCGTGGAGGGAAAGAGTGTAGATCTCG
>CAKZYZ010000233.1 GCA_937885075.1 uncultured bacterium
CAACTTTACCTCTAAGGAACGCAGGAAATCAGGAGAATATAAAGTAATCCCCCTCCTGCCTTCCTGCTTTCCTTAGAGGTTATTGAAATTCCGAAGCAGTAAATTAGGATTTACTCCGCTACATAACCGGCAACCAGATCCCCAACTTCAGAGGTGGTATATCCCATCTTTCCGGCCGAGAGGCTTTTCAGTTCCCGGCAGGCCTTCATAACCGCCTCTTCCAGCAGTTCCGCGGCAGCTTCCTCTCCCAGGAATTCGAGCATCATCTGTCCGGCGGAGATCGCGGCCAGGGGGTTAATCTTCCCCTGCCCGGTATATTTGGGCGCCGAACCGCCGATCGGTTCGAACATCGATGTCCCCTCGGGGTTGATATTGCCTCCGGCGGCGATCCCCATCCCCCCCTGAATCATGGCACCGAGATCGGTGATGATATCGCCGAACATATTGTCGGTCACAATCACATCGAAATATTCCGGGTTCTTCACCATCCACATACAGGTCGCGTCCACGTGGGCGTAATCCCGCATAATATCATCATAATCTTTAGCTCCGATCTCATGGAACGCTCTCTCCCAGAGACCGAAGGCAAAGGTAAGAACATTGGTCTTCCCGCAGAGAGTAAGCATCTTCTTCTTATTTCTCTTCCGGGTATATTCAAACGCATACCGCAGACAACGCTCGACTCCGAAACGGGTGTTGATGCTCTCCTGAATAGCAACTTCCTGGGCGGTCCCCTTCTTGAAAATACCGCCGGCGCCGAGATACAATCCTTCGTTATTCTCTCTTACCACCACAAAATCGATATCTTCCGGCCCCTTGTCTCTCAGGGGACTCTCCACACCCGGATAGAGTTTTATCGGCCGAAGATTAATATACTGCTCCAGAGCAAACCGGAGCCGGAGAAGAATTCCCTTTTCCAGGATACCCGGCTTGACATCGGGATGACCGATAGCGCCAAGATAGATAGCTTTAAATTTGCTCAGTTCATCAATCGCGGAATCAGGCAGGACCTCGCCGGTCTTCAGATATCTCTCACCCCCGAAATCAAAGTAATGCCAATCGAACTTCAGATCAAATTTGTCGGCCACAACCTCCAGAACCTTGATCCCCTCCGCCACCACTTCCGGACCGGTCCCATCTCCTCCGATTACCGCTATTGGATATGTTTTACTCATCTCTTTTCTCCTTAGAATTTCGCTTCACAACTTTTTTGCCACAAAGACACTAAGACACAAAGAAAATAATTAAAGATTCAATAACTACGTATTTTCTTATTTTCTAAGCTTTCTTAGTGTCTTTGTGCCTTGGTGGCTATATTTATTATTTTTTTAACTCAGTAAGATAATTGATCAGACCACCGGCCCGGATCAGTTCCTGCATGAAGGGAGGAACCGGTTGGGCCTGGTAATTCTCACCGGTGGTAATATTAGTAATCAAGCCGGTATCCTCATCAATCTCAATCTCATCACCCTCTTTTACTGCCCGGACGGCAGCTTCACTCTCAAAGATCGGAAGTCCCATATTGAAGGCGTTCCGATAGAAGATCCGGGCGTAACTTACCGCCACCACGGCGGCGATCCCGCTCCCTTTGATGGCCAGAGGGGCGTGTTCCCGGGAGGAACCGCAGCCAAAATTGTTACCGGCCACGATGATATCTCCCGGTTTCATCTCCCCGGTAAAACCGGAGCGAATATCTTCCATCAGATGTGATCCCAACTCAACCGGATCAGTCGTCACCAGATACCGGGCGCCAATTATCTCATCGGTATTAACGTCATCACCGAACTTCCAAACTGTTCCTCTTAACTTCATAAAATATAGCCCTCACTTCGCTCGGGCAACTGAAGTGCCTAAAGTGCGCTAAAGTGCCTAAAGTTATTCGCTTTTCACCCGGTTTCTCAGTCCTCATAATCCCGCTCAAACCAGATGCCTAAAATAGATCTATAATGTTGTTTTCACGCTTACAAACTCTTATTTTTTCGCAGAAAAAATAAGATCCGGATGAGTTAACTCTCCCGCGATCGCGCTGGCGGCTGCCACCGCCGGGCTGGAGAGATAAACCTCACTATCAACGTGGCCCATCCTCCCGGTAAAGTTACGGTTAGTCGTGGAGACTGCCCGCTCACCCTCCGCCAGAATCCCCATGTGACCACCCAGGCAGGGACCGCAGGTTGGAGTGGATACAGCCGCGCCGGCCTCCACGAATATCTCCATCAACCCCTCCCGGAGCGCGTCCAGGTAGACCTGCTGGGTTCCGGGGAAGATAATCACCCGAACCCCGGGAGCGACTTTCCGGCCTTTAAATATGCCGGCGGCAACCCGAAGGTCTTCTATCCGCCCGTTGGTGCAGGAACCAATAACCGCCTGGTCAATCCGGACTCCTTGAAGCTCTCTAACCGGTTTTACGTTGGAGGGAAGATTCGGGCAGGCCACTACCGGTTCTATCTCATTCACATCGATCTCGATAATCTCCTGATACTCCGCGTCCGGATCGCTCTGATAAACAGTGTATTCCCGATCGGTTCTTCCCTGCAAATACTCTTCCGTAATCTCATCGGGAGGAAAAATTCCGGTCTTCGCTCCCGCTTCAATCGCCATATTGGCCATGGTCAACCGCCCGTCCATGGAGAGATTAGAGATCACCGGAGATCGGAAGAGCGTCGTGTAGGGAAAGAGTGTAGATCTCGGTGGTCGCCGTATCATTAAAAAAAAAAAAAAAACAGATAAATAAATTTTATAAATAAAAACAACCCAACCACCGACCAAGAACTACAACACAAATAAGCAGTCTCACAGCAAGTTCACGTCATGTCCCTATACCCAA
>CAKZYZ010000234.1 GCA_937885075.1 uncultured bacterium
CGGCGACCACCGCGATCTACACTCTTTCCCTACACGACGCTCTTCCGATCTGCCCCTGAAGACCCCGAAGGGGTCATACATCTCAGCCCCGGGTTCTACCCGGGGATCCATCACAACACACCCACCATCCCCCGCACCCCAACGGAGTGCAACATCCCGGATTAAACCTCAAACCCTGTATCTCATGGGAAGGATCCCTCTAATTATCTTTTCATCGAAATCTTTCCCCAATCTGATCAATTCCCTCCCTCTCTAACCCTGAGAGAACTCCTATATTACCTATCGCTCTCCCGCTCTGACCCGTTTTACCAACTCCAGGGGGAGAGACCAGCGGTTCAGAGGGCTGATGAGATAGAGTCCGTCGATCTCATCCTTGATCTCGTCGATCAGGGAGGAGGCGATCTCCAGTCCGATACGACGGGCATCGGCTTTATCCGGAGAGGCGGAGATCCGCTCGCGGATGGCGATCGGGATTGATATCCCCGGAACCTCATTTTCCATGAATTCGGCGTTCCGGGAGGAGACCAGCGGGAAGACCCCGATAAAGATCTTGATATCGATCCCGGAGCAGGCTTCGATCACCTTCCGGGCCAGATCGGCGGTGAAGACCGGCTGGGTCATGGCGAAGCGGGCTCCGCTATCCACCTTCTTGCGGAGCTTTAAAACTTCCGCCTTAAGATTGGGAGCGTTGGCGTTGAAGGCTACCCCGATCGAGAGGCTGGTCGGAGTGGCTATGGATTTACCGGAGAGCATATGTCCGCGGTTGAGCTGGTCGATCAATCCCACCAGGTGAATACTGTTGATATTATAGATCCCGCGGTTCCCCGGCTGATCGCCCTTCCCGGCCGGATCGCCGGTTACCGCCAGGACTGCCTCAATCCCCTCCACCTGGGCGCCCAGCAGGATAGATTGAAGACCGAGGACATTATGATCCCGGGTGGTCAGATGGGAAATGACCTGAATGCCGACCCGGCGGCGGACCACACCGGCGGCGGAGACTGAGCTGACCCTTAACGCGGCCAGCGGGTTATCCGCCATCGAGATCGCGTCAGCCCCGGCATTCTTAACCGCCAGAGCCCCCTCCACCACTCTCTCCAGATCCGGGGAATAAGGGGGATCGATCTCGACAATGATCGGCAGCCGGTCCCGCCGGAGTCCCGAGAGAAATCCCCCTTCCACCGATTGCCCGATTCCGGGCTGGACCGTGACTCTCCTTCCGGGACGGGGAAGAACCGGGCCCTCTTCACGATCTTCCAGGGCCTGTCGGAGCGCCTTGATATGGCGGGGCGTGGTCCCGCAGCACCCACCGATCAGGCGGACCCCGAAGGGAAGCAACTCCAGGCATTTCCGGGCGAAATACTCCGGGCCAGCCGGATAGATAATTCTCCCCTGGACCATCTGGGGGATCCCGGCGTTGGGAAATGCCGAGAGAACAGCATCTTCCACCGCGGACGCCCCTTTCAGGACCTCCCATACCGAAGAAAAACCGCCGCCGCAGTTACTCCCGAAGATAACCGCGCCCTCCGAGATTGCTTTCCGGCAGTACTCCTCAGCGGTCCGTCCGAATATACAGAGCCCCCGATTGGAGAGAGCCATCTGAGCGATAATGGGGAGATCGCTAACTTCCCGGGCGGCCCGGATCGCGATCTCCAGATTCTCCCACTCTTCAAAAGTTTCTAACAGGATAACATCAACCCCGCCGCCGGCCAATGCTTCGATCTGCTCCCGGTATGCGTCAGAGAGTTCATCGGCGACCGATCGGTTGCCCTCTCCTCCCCTTCCCGGTGTGGGGATCATCCCGACGGAACCTGCCACGAAGATCTCATCTCCGGCCGCGGCGCGGGCCAGTTCGGCGGCGGCTTTATTGATTCTTCCCACCTGCCGCTCGTATCCGGCCGCGACCAGACGGAACCGGTTAGCTCCGAAGGTATTGGTCTCGATCAGGTCCGCGCCGGCAGTGATATACTCTTCATGGACCGCCTTGATGATCGCCGGTTCGGTCAGAGAGAGCGGTTCAAAGCTCTGCTGCGGACGAATCCCCTTGGAGAGGAGCAGTGTCCCCATCGCCCCATCTCCAATCAGCACCCGATCTTTAATCGCTTCAATAAATAATCGTTTTCTCACACCAGTCCTACTCTAAAAAATATTTTATGTCTTATTTAGCTAGGCCGTACTCGAAAAGGTATTTTTAACATTCTGTGCTAAAAAACTAAATATTCACCACGAAGGTCACGAAGAACACGAAGAAAAACAAAGAAAACTATGGAATTTTCCTTTGTTTCTTCAA
>CAKZYZ010000235.1 GCA_937885075.1 uncultured bacterium
GACACTCTCCACGTGGTCGCTGATCACCGTTTTCTTCGTATTTCGTCCCTTTGTTCATTCTAGAATGTGTTTTAGGTTTTGGTTTGCCTGTTGTTTTATCTGTTATTTTTTTTTTAATGATACGGCGACCACCGAGATCTACACTCTTTCCCTCCACGACGCTCTTCCGATCTGTACTCCTCTCAACATTCAGCCAGCGCCAGAACTTCAGCCTGGTCTCAACCAGACCGGAGCAATCAATCGACGATGTGGTCAGACAGTAGGACTCCGCCATATTGTCAGGGTAGTTCCCATTCAGGTTGTATCCATAGACATTATTCCCGGTATGGGCCGTGTTAGGATCGGGGTAGGACCAATCAGTGCCGCCTTGCCCGGTCGGGACCCCGAAAGCCCAATCGGACTCGTTGGTCCAGCCCGGATCGGTGTCAAGCGGGAAAGAATAGATCAGAACAGGCACGGGCGGAGTTGCGGTGGGAATCGGAATGACCGTGGGAGTTGGGGGCGGAGTAGCCGTCTTTGATGGTGTCGGGGGGGCCGAAGGAACCGGGGTAGATGTCGGTGTGATCGAAGGAGTCGGGGTAATGGTCGGAGTAGCCACTAATTCGCTCAGATCCACCCGGTAGGACTCCATATCACCCTGATAGACCGTCCAGTTGCTTAAATCAGGACGGAGATCACAGGTCCTGTCTTCAGCCATGCTATAGAAGCGCCAGGTAAAAGTTGAGGTATCTTTTCCCCCGGAGCCGGCTGGGGGACCATAGAAAGAACTGCTCCCGTAATGCCCGGGAATAGTAACAACATAATGGAGCCGGATCATCCCCCCGGAGTCGTATGCGGCTACTTCATCCCCCGTCATTGAGTTCCAGCTGCTCGTAATATCCCCATAAAGAAGGTCCCATTGAGTGGTAGTTTCGGGGTCGGGGAAGACTGTAGGACGCGGCGTAGGGGTGGATGGAGGTGTGGGGGTAACGGTGTATCGGGGTGTCGGAGTCGCCGATGGAGACGGAGATGATGATGGAGTCGCCACCGGACTGGGTGAAGGTGAGACGGTCGGGGCGGGGGTAACAGTTGGCGACGCGGTTGCGGTCGGGAGAGGAGGCATGGTCGGGGTCGGTGAAGCCGTTGGAGACGAGGTAGGCGAAGGTGAGATAGTCGGCACAGGAGTCGGCGACGGAGTGGGCGACGGGGGAATAGTTGGTTCCGGAGTTACACTTGGTGTAGGAGAGGCGGTCGGGATGGCGGACGGGGCTGGAGAAGGGGTCGGACTGGCTGAAGGGGTTGGCGATACAGTTAGTGTCGGGATGGGAGTCGGGGGGACATCCACCGCCAGGGTCTGCTCGGTCCACATAGCCCCGTTGTTAAAGCCCAGCGTAGGATCAGCCCCCTGCTCCCCGCCGGTGGCCGGACCATATATCCGGAAGAAGATTGTCCCGCCGCTGGTCAGACCTTCAGAGAGTTCTCCGGATGAATCGGGGTCATTGCCGAAGATATCCAGCAGACCATAGGCCCGGTCATCAGCCATACTTTGAGTTATCGTAGTCACACCCACCAGGATATCATCAGACCCGTTATTCCAGAAGGCTCCGGTCTCATCCCCTTCCGTCGGGAGATAATTATTAAAATAACCGTCCACGGACGTAAAATATCCCCAGGTGCCTAACATCTTAAGCTGGTTAGCCCCACCGGTATTAGGGACCTGATTATAATGGCTCTCGAAGTAACCAGGGGTGGACGCGGGGGTGGGTGTCTGGGCCAAGACCAGGGAGGGAATACATAAGATAAAATAGATTATTAAGCGATAGACTTTCATTTTAAATTATCTCCCCCCGATAAAATCGGGGGTCACTAATTTACTTCAATAACCTCCTGTGGGAACCCCGCCGGCGGGGCATTTTTCGGGGCTGGAAATCCCTCTCACAGTTTTAAAGCCAAGTTCCTATTTTGGAATTTCACGTCTGAAGCCGCATCTTCGACAATAATCTTATTTTTTATACGAAAAAATAAGCATTTGTAAGCATTGAACCAGTATTTTAGACATACTTTGAAGTAAATTCGTACAATTCGCGAAATTCGTAGTTCATTTTTTCTTTTAATTCGCGAAGATTCGTGAGATTCGCGGTTTATTTAGTTGCGAAGCTAAGTTCCTGCTTCGGAATTTCAATAGCGCTCGTAGCGGCAGCCTTCAGGCTGCCACTAGTGGCGACCTGAAGGTCGCCGCTACGAGGTTGCGCCGAAGGCGCTATGTTCTATTATTTCCATCGTTTATCTTTTTTTCTAAATATAGCCAACCCCGAACCTGCTAAGAGGATAAGCATAAGATAGGTCGCGGGCTCCGGGACAGTCCCGGTCGTGCCTCCCCGGTCCAGGTTAAGGATAAATGTCCCCCCCGGGGTTCCTCCGATGTAATTAGCCCAGGTGGTGTCGGCGTCATGAATGGTGGCTGAATATACAGTCGATCCATCGAAGACTTGCCAGGTGAAGTCATGGGGGTCGGTCGATCCGGTGGGAGGTCCGTAGAATGCCGCCAGACCGAAATAGTTGGCCAAATTATCGATATCGGCCCGGAACCGGAGTGTACCACTGGCGTCCCACGCCGCCACCTCACCTCCGATGGGGAATGCCCCTCCAAATATCTCCCCCCCTATCAGGTCCCACTCTGCCGTCGGGGTCGGATCCGGGAAGTATGAGGCCCGGGCCGTCACGGAGAGAGAGACAAGAACGATAATCCCGATCCCGATCCCGATTACAGTTAGCTTTAATCTCATATATAATCAGCGGTATAGTCTACTCCAGAGAAATCTGAACCGCTATTTTTATGTTATAACAATTTATTTAATAATACGTGTCTGAATAATAAACCATGGATTACGCGAATTAAATGGACTATATATTTTTTAAATCAGCACGATCCGTGGTTAAATAAGTTAGAAAGCTAAGTTAATACCATCCATAAATCCAATATAATATACATGACAAACGCTCTTCTGTAAAGGAGGTGCTCGGTATTACCGGAGGCAGGTATTCCCGGGATCGCCCCGGAATCGATAAAAATAAAGAGAAAAAGCTATAATATAGAGACTTCAGACTAATATTTTTCACAAAAACCCCGGTCACTGGCCGGGGCTGGCGGGTGATCGGGTGATGATAATATTATTACCGATTAACCAGAATTGGGTATTTTTAGCCCGAGATAGCACCGCCGATGGCGGGGTAAACTCCGACCATTTTTCGGGTCGGTTTTTAACTTTTAACTTTGTTTTTTTACTTTTGCCTTTTAACTTTATACTTTTAACTTATCACCGTTGCCTACGGCAACGGTGTAAGATCGATCCTCCTGGTCCCGGTATTATTTCGCCAGATTGGCTGCCCTTCGGGCGGATGGACCTCCAGCCCGTTTACCCTGATTGTCAGGAGCTCTCCATCCTTTGCTCCTTCATCAAGATCGGCAGTGGTCGGATCATCACCATAGACCGCCATCAGTCCATAAGCTCCCTGATCCTTGACCACCCATCTCCCGCAGAGGATACCATCCCGATCGAAAAACTCGACCACGTCTCCTTTATTCAGATCCCCCGTCCCATAGACCACCATATATTTATAGCTGGGGACCAGTTCCCTCCCCTCCCCCTTTTCCGCGTTAGCACGATAAGGGCAATATAGAACCAACCCCGCTAAGATCCCGCATAATAGTATATTATAATATATTTTCATCAGAAAAACCTTTTCCGAAAGTTAAAAGTTAAAATGCAAAAGCTAAAAGTTTCACTTCGCCCGGCTGCCTGGCACTTTTGAGTTTTAACTTTTTACTTTTAAGTTTGTTGTTTAGCAGATCGGAAGAGCGTCGTGTAGGGAAAGAGTGTAGATCTCGGTGGTCGCCGTATCATTAAAAAAAAAACAAACACATAAGAATATTTACTATTTAATTTTTTACACTATGAACCAGCAACAACTCCACCTATACCTCATGAGATGTGTGTACACCGCATTTCATACCACCACA
>CAKZYZ010000236.1 GCA_937885075.1 uncultured bacterium
GTACCCGACACGGAATATCGCCTGATCGGAGAGAAACCGTGCATTTTAGTTCAAAGATATGATCGATCGACGGATGAAGATGGTGGAACGACCCGACTTCACCAGGAGGACTTCTGCCAGGCCCTGGGATTCCCCCCGGAGCGAAAGTATCAGGCCGAAGGAGGACCAAAGCTGGGCGACTGCATTTCGCTCCTTCGGGACTGGTCCACCGTGCCCGTCCTTGATATTCCCAGCTTTATTGATGGTCTGATCTTCAATGTATTAATCGGCAACGCCGATGCTCACGGCAAGAACTACTCATTATTGTATTACGGAGGGGAACGGAGGCTGGCTCCCTATTATGATCTTGTCTCTACTCTTGCCTGGTCTAACCTCTCCACAAATCTCGCGATGAAGATCGGCGGCTGTAAATCAGTCAATGCGTTCACAGTTGGTGACTGGAAGAAGATGGCAATGAAGACTCACCTTGGTTGGCCGATGATGCGGGAACGAATGGCCGGGATCGGCCACACTATTTTAAATGATCTCGATGAGGTTCAGGCGCGGACCAGAAGATCCAATGAAACAATGGTCAGACTACTCCATAAAACCATCGGCGACCGAGCGGCCAGAATGCTCAAAGCGCTTTCGATGAGTTAAGGGAGTCGCGAAGCTGAGTTGTTCTCACTCTGCAGCATGCTCTGGTAATTCTCCAGCATTTTTCCCCGGGTCAGCTCAGCGAAATGCGCTTCTTCTGAGGAACTGCCTTCTTCGGCAACTTGATCTCCAGCACTCCATTTTCGTACGAGGAGACGGCTCTATCGGTATCGGCATCCGGGGGGAGCATGATCGACCTCTGGAACGCTCCGTAGCTTCTTTCAAAACGCCGGTAATCTTCTTTTTTGATCTCCTTCTCCTGTCTCTTCTCTCCTGCTATGGTAAGGATATTGCCGGTGACGGTGATCTCGATCCCTTCTTTTTCCATCCCCGGCAGATCAACCCGGACTATGATATTATTTTCATCATCATACATATCAACCTGTGGAGTCCAGATGCTTTCAGACCGCTCCACATCATCCGGGATCCAGCGGGAGCGTGAACGATCAAAGAAATAGTCCATCTCATTCTGCACCCCCCGGAGCCAGCGGGATGGTCCCTCCTCGTAATAAAAGGGATCACCGAACGGGTTATACCGCCCTTCAAATGACCTCTCCATCTCTCTCCGGAACTCCTGCATCCAGACAAACGGATCCCACTGATCATATTGAGATCCGGCTGCCTCTATCCCGCTGCTTGAGGAGAGTGGAGTTTCCGGCGTCTGATTTGATTCAGTCTGTACGGTAATTGTTGTTTGGCCTGCCGCCGCCTGAGCGGTATTTCCCTCACATCCGGTGTTGAGAGTAAATAGTGCCGCCCCCAGGAGCAGGGCGGCGGCGGCTTTTAATGAATTTACCAATAATCTCTTTCTCATTGCGGATCCTCCTTAATAATTCTGTCCGGGGATAGGGCGGGCCGATTGCAATGAATGGTATGTCAGGACAGCTTGATATCTATCTTTTTCGGTCTGGCTTCCTCTTTCCTGGGAAGTTTTACTTCCAGGACGCCGTCCTGGTAGGAAGCCTCGACCTTATCCGCTTCAACCGCGGAAGGAAGAGGAATTCCCCTCTGAAAGAAACCGTAAGACCGCTCAATCCGGTGGTAGTTTTCCTTTTTGACCTCGGATTCCTGTTTCTTTTCCCCTTTCATGATCAGCGTATCATCTACCACGGAAAGATCGATATCTTCTTTCTTCAGTCCGGGGATATTAGCGCGGATAACCACGCTATTCTCTTCCTCGATTACATCCACCTCCGGGGTCCAGTCTCCTTCCGAAAAATTATCGCCGGGCGGCCTCCAGGGAGCGAGTGAATTCTGAAATAAGCGGTCCATCTCGTCCCGGACACTGCTGAGCAGGGAGAAAGGATCCCATTCACTTGCTGGTCTCCATCGAATTATAGCCATTTTAATCACCTCCTTAAAAAATAATGATAAAGGTTATCGGCCCGTCCCTTCCCCGGGGAAAAGCAGCGGTTGCGGCGCTGCTTTATAAAGGTTTTTTGACCGTTTTATTTGACTTCTGAACCCGGGGAACTGTTCAAAAATTATTGATTTTTTTTCGATCATGTTTTAAACTATTGCATTACTTTCCCGTTAAAATATATAACGCTGAATCATATCCCGCGTTATCTGTTGGAATTCAGGTGCTGATTTTAAAAAACTAAATAAGCCACGCCGATAATTTTTCTGCGGGCCCAATTTAATGGAGAAAGATGATGAGATATCTACTTGTCCCTCGGGCGGGAATCGTAACTGCTATACTGTTCCTCTTGACCTTCGGATCCGTTCTCGGAGCTCCCCCCGTCTTTGACCCGATCGGGGAAGAGCGATCCCTTAACTCCAACCTTCTGGTGGTGGAGGGAGAGAATGTTGAGTTTACCGTGGCGGTTACCGATCCTGATGGCGATCCTCTTACCCGCTGGGCGGAGGATACCGAATCCTGGATGCACTTCAACCCTGATACCGGCCGGTTCTACGGGTTTGCTCCTTACTGGTCCGACAATACCGATACCCGGATTAACAGCCAGCCGGGCGTATACGATGTAACCTTCGGGGCGACCGACGGGGAATACACGGTGGAGAAGATTGTCTCCATATATGTCATTGATTCACATTGGAATCAGATGTCAATGGCCGGTCTGGTAGCGGGTCGGCCGGTTCAGGCCGGGAGTACGGTCGGCACCCCGGTAACTCTCCGCAATGTTACCGATACCACTGTCTGGTCGGATTACGGAGGGGGGAAGAACCTCCGCCGGATTACATTTGGTTTTACCGGACAGGTCCCCGATATCCCCGGCTGGGAGGGGGACTGGGCGGCGGAGACCAATTACGCTTTTCTCCCGCTCGATCCTCCGGCTGCCGAGAATGTGGGGGCTGTGATTGAGGGGGGCTACGCGGGAGAATGGGGAGAGCTGTATCTGGCCGAACGGGCCTGCGCTGAACTCGATATCCCGGTTCTGATCGTCGATCGGGATTGGGCGATAGGTACCGGGGTGGAACTGATGTCAAGATACGACACCCTGGCCACCGAACTGAGGTCCCCGGAGCACCTCTTTTACACTTTCAGCGGCGCCCACTATCTCCGTTCCGCCGACGCCCTGGTCACGGTGATCGACACCATGACCGACTGGCCGGTCTCTTATGAAGACTTCAGGATAGCTTTAACCGGCCACTCCAAGTTTGGTCATGCGTGTTATACCGCGGCGGCGGCCGACCCGGATCGGGTGATCGGCGTAATGCCCAGCGGTTACGCGGGGAATGATTCCGGCTCGGTCCGCCTTCTCGATGACCTCCAGGGGGCCAATGGCTCCGGCCCGGAGTCCTCCCGGACCTACCGGGGGGTGATGCAGAAATACTTCGTGGAGCCGCTGGTGATTGAGGATGAGATGAATTCCGATCTACGGATTCTGATGATTGAGGGAAGCGACGACAATAAAGGCGCTGATTATTTCGAAAAATATACCCCCAAGTACGGCACGACAGTTTCTGACGGTCAGATAACCCTTCCCCACCGGATGGAATTCGTTCCGAACCTGGTCCACACAACCAAGAGCCCCGAACATTCCACCTGCTGGTCGATGTGGCTGGCCCACTCTCTCCTGGGTCGCCCCCTCTCCTCGATTGATTCCATCAGCCATACCTGGGTGGACGGACATCTGGAAGTCTCGGCTGAGATATCCGGCGAACCCGAGATCGAGGAAGTTGATCTTTGGGCTACCAATGAGGATGACACGGTTTACTCCGTTGACTGGAATAAGTTCACTACCTATCCCATATCACTGAATGGGGGCGTCTATCAGGGACGCATCCCCCCGGATTCAACCGCGTATTTCGTGGAGGTTGCTGACCTGGCCGAGGAAATTAATGGGCTGCTGAGCACGCCCCCCCAGCCCACCGACCGAAACTATCCTCTCCTCCCGCTCCCCCCGGAAGAGATCGCCGATTTCCAGGCGACAGTCAATCCTCCGTATATCGATCTCACCTGGACCAACCCCGACTCTTCGGATTTTATCGGAGTTGCGATCTGTTACTCCACGGATGACTACCCGACCGGACCGGTCGGGGGGACTTTGATCTATGATGGCCGGGGAGAGAGCTGCAGTCATCCGGCCCGGAACGCCACTTACTATTATTCCGCCTTTACTTATGATTCGACCGGAGATTACAGCGAAGGGTCCCGGGTCTCCCAGGCCGCCCCGGTGTCTCATCTTATTATAGAAAACGGTGATTACGATGGTGACGGTCACTCCGACATCGCTCTCTTCCGCCCGGATACCGGCCTCTGGGCGGTCCGTGGTCAGACCCGGTTTTATTTCGGGGAGGCCGGGGACATCCCGGTCCCGGGGGATTATTATGGCGACGGTACCGCCGGGATCGGCATCTTCCGGGGAAGTTCCGGCCTCTGGGCGATCCGGGGCCTGACCCGGTTCTACTTCGGTTCCTACCTCGACCGACCCGTTCCCGGTGACTATAATGGAGACGGGTCCTGCGACATGGGAATCTTCAGAGCCTCCAGCGGTCTCTGGGCGATCAGGGATATTACCAGGAGCTACTTCGGAGCCGATGGAGACGAACCGGTCCCCGGCGATTATGACGGGAATTATATTGCCGGAATCGGGGTCTTCCGTCCGGATACCGGTCTCTGGGCGATCCGTGATCTGACCCGGGTTTATTTCGGCGGCACGGGAGATGAGCCGGTCCCGGGAGATTATAACGGGGATGGATTCCGGAATGTCGCGATATTCCGCCCCGGTAGCGGCCTCTGGGCGATAAGAGGTATAACCCGGTCTTATTTTGGAGCTTCTTCCGATTATCCTGTCGCGGCCGACTACGCGTCCGCCGGTAGCCATAATATCGGTATCTTCCGGTCGAGCAACGGCCTCTGGGCGGTAAAGGGATTGACCAGAATTTATTATGGAGGCGGCGGAGATCTGCCGGTAATAAATTAGCGCTGCGGTGAGCCGGGGGACCTGCGTAACCGTGGTAATATCTACTTGTTAGGTCCCAGAAGTGGCCGTTTTTGGGGCTTTCTTTGTCCAATTACATAGATTTTCCCACGCACTGACTGAAGATTTCCCGAGGACACTAATTGTTTCACCTCAGTGTCACGCTCCCAACTTATCACTCCCCGGATCAGTAGACAACTCGCGCTCGATCGAGCGCGAGTTGTCTACTGAATCAGAAAGGCTTATCGATCCCATTCGCCTCTCAAGGAGAATATCTACTTCGGACAGCACTGGATGTTTTCCTGGATCAACGCTTTGTAATCACCAAGGACATCGTGGACCCAGCAGTCATCCGAACCGGCGCTTTCCCGAAAGGTGAGGGCCATGATATAGGCGATCTCCTCCATCGTGGCTCCCGCCCCCAGCGCTCCCTTGAAGTGTTTCTTCACACAGGGGGCGGAGCGGTTCTTGATCGAGAGGGCCAGGCAGATGAACTGGTAGGTCTTCTCGTCAATACTCCGCTTCTCCCGGTAGAGTTCGTCGATCTCATCAAATTTCTCCGCGAACTCCGGAAAATATTCACTTAAAAGTCTCATTTTTCACCTCCTTAAAATTTCTCTTCGAGAAATTTTAGTTTTGAATACCCTGCCTTATTGCAGAGCAAAGTGTTTCATTAATTTGTGATATATATCATATAGAGGCCGCCCAGAATGACCAGGAGACCGCAGACTTTTTTCAGGACCAGCGCTCCCCGGGAGCGGTCGGTCCAGTTCAGGTAATGCTGCACCGCCTCGGTGAATGTTCCGGCCGCTACGATAACTGTGCAGTGACCGAGGCCATAGAGCAGGAGAAGAGAGAGACCATAGATAAGGTTGGAGGAGGCCAGCCGGAATGTTACGGCCAGCATGGGGGCCATATAGGCGAAGGTGCAGGGCCCGAGGGCGATGCCGAAGACCAGACCCAGAATGAGAGCGGCCAGCGCTCCCTTCCGTTTCATCCCTACTTTCCCGGCCCCCGACCAGGGCATCGGGATAACATCGAGCAGGTGGAGACCGATTACGAAGAAGATCAGGGCCACGAAGTAGTTTCCATACCGGCCCACATCTCCCATCATCTTCCCCGCCGCGGCGGTGATCGCTCCCACCACCCCGATGGTGATGAGAATACCGAGAGCGAAGAGGAGCGCGAGCTTAAACGCCCGGCGGGTTGATATCTCTCCCTGTTCATCGATAAATCCCACGATCAGGGGGATACTGGCCAGGTGACAGGGGCTGAGCAGAATGCTCAGCACACCCCAGACAAAGGAGGCCCCGAGAGCGATGAGCGGTGTCCCCTCTACCGCATGGGTCAGTTGGATAAATAATTCCTGCATATTATATTAACCTGAGTTGAGTAATTCGTAAGAGTTCAATGAAATCTCTCCTTTCGTAGTGTCTGCCTTTAGGCTGCCATTAGTGGCGACCTGAAGGTCGCCGCTACGAGCCCGAGGCAACGGGGTTCACTGAAACCTTACGGATCGGTTAACTTGGCTTTAAATTTATTCCGAATTTTTTCCATTGGAGAAGAATGTCTTCTTTGGAAATAAAGCCCTGATGGCGGTAAAGTTCTTTTCCGGACGCGTCAAAGAATATCTGGGTGGGAATAATTTTGATGCCGAACTCCTTGCCCGCGGCGGGGTTTTTCCAGACATCAATAAAGACCACTTCCAGCTTACCCTCGTATTCCTTCCGCAGTTCATCCAGAGTCGGAGCCATCATCTTGCAGGGGATACACTTGTCGGCTCCTATATCAATGAGCTTCGGCAGAGAACCTGATCTCCCCTCTTCCATCACCTGCCCGGTATTGCCCGTCTTTCCGGTCTCAGAGTCCCGATTATTTTCTTTCAGGATGAGCAATATCCCCACTATTATAACCAGCGAAATCAATATATAAATCTTGGCAGTCTTACCCATGGTATATGCTTTTCCTTTTTTATTTGATATTCAGTTTCCCCTGGACGATTTTATTTCAGGTTAGAAGTGACTTGATCTGCTCTTCAGTCGGGACTTTCCCGACAATTTTAACCTCGCCATCGATCACCACCGCGGGTGTCATCATCACCCCGTAATCCGCGATCGACTTGAGATCCTTCACTTCGATGACTTCGGCTTCCGTGCCCGTTTCGGTCAGGGCCGTCCTGATATTATCCTTGGTCTTCTGACATTTGGGACATCCGGTTCCTAACACTTCAATCTTCATATATTACCTCGCTTTGCTCACTAATTTATGGTTTTGCCCCGACTGCGTCGGGGCCATTTTATTTTTGCCCGGCAAAAATAATAATAGTCCTATCGGTAATAATGCCTACTTTAAGTCATTCCGCTTACCGCCTACCGCTTACCGCCTACTGCTTACCGCTTACCGCTTACTGCTTACCGCTTACTGTTTACCCTTACCGTTTACTGATTTCCTCCTTCTTGTTTAGCTACCCCCAGAATGTTCCGAAGAAATACCCGGTCCCGGTTGCCATCACCACTACCAGGCTTACAAATACCAGCGTCTTCTTTGTTCCCATCACGCTGCGGATTACCAGCATATTCGGTAAACTCAGGGCCGGGCCGGCCAGGAGCAGGGCCAGGGCAGGGCCTTTCCCCATCCCCGCCCCGATCAGACCCTGGAGAATGGGGACCTCGGTCAGGGTGGCGAAGTACATCAGCGCGCCGGCGAAAGAAGCAAAAAAGTTGGCGAAGATCGAATTCCCTCCTACCATACTGGCCACCCACTCCGGAGGGATGATACCCTCATGCCCCGGCCTGCCCAGGAGCACCCCCGCCACCAGAACTCCGATGAAGAGGAGAGGCAGAATCTGCTTGGCAAAGGTCCAGGTGGATGATGTCCATTCCTTTAATTCATCCTTTTTGAACCAGACGATCAGCATCCAGATCAGAGATGCCAGAAAGAGTCCGGTCAGCACCCACTTGATCTTAAATATAAAATCCCAGAATCCGCCCTCACCCTTCGCGGCGCCGCTCCAGTTGGCGAAGACTAAAATTCCCACCATGGCGGCGAAGTAGATTCCGTTCTTCCAGAGGGGGCGTCCCTCTTCTTTTTCCTCCCCGGCCGCCGGATCACTCGCTTTATCAGCCTTCTCCCGTTCTTCTTTAAGAAAGATGAAGTGCATCATCAATCCGATGACAACGCTAAAGACAATGGCTCCCACCGCCCGGGCGATGCCCAGTTCCATCCCCAGAATCCGGGCGGTGAGGATGATGGCCAGGACATTGATCGCCGGACCGGAGTAGAGAAAGGCAGTGGCCGGTCCGATCCCCGCCCCGCGCCGGTAGATCCCCGAGAAAAGCGGCAGGACCGTGCAGGAACAGACCGCCAGGATGGTTCCGGAGATCGAGGCTACCCCATAGGCCAGAAATTTATTGGCCTGGGCACCGAAGTATTTGATAATCGCCTGCTGGTTGATGAAGACCGATATCCCTCCGGCAATGAAAAAGGCGGGTACCAGGCAGAGAAGGACATGCTCCCGGGCATACCACTGCAAAAGCAGCAGCGCCTCCATAATCGGCCCGCCGAAAGAGAGGCTTTCAAACGGAAAGAAATAGGCCGCCAGAAAGACCAGCAGAATCAATAGAAATATATCTCTATTTTTCATAATATCCCTGTATTGTTATATAGCTATGTTAGCGGTTAAAATTTTTTAGGGCCGGCCTACGATTATATTCCGATCCACCCGGGCGGCCTTCTTCCTGTCCTCCAAAAATCTTGGGTCGGATAACCCCCACCCCATAATGCATTGCAATAGTGGCGTGATCACACCATCCTCCTCCGTCACCAGCGAGTAATTAACCCACAGTCCGTCTTTTTCGTCGTTGATGAAGCCCGCGTTCCGCAAGATCCCCAGGTGCCGGGAGACACTGGACTGAGCGATCCCCAGAATATCAGTGATTTCGCAGACACACATCGGTTTCAACTCCAGGATCTTCAGAATCCGGAGTCGGTTACGGTCTCCCAGCGCTTTAAATATTTTTTCCAATCGTCTCATCTCGATCCTTTAATATATCTAAATATAGCTATATAGTAGCACATAGCATTTGCCTGTCAAGCCTTTCGTAACTTTTTTTTATTTTTTCTTGGGGGTTAGGGGAACCGGAGAAGGCAACTTTCTGGATTCCTGTTGGTGTGGTTAAACCCCCGACGACGATTTCTCCGGCGCCGCGGGGGAGAACCAACCGGTTGTTCTTCTACAGATGCTCACCAAACCCAGCATCACGGGAACCTCGATCAGAACACCGACAACCGTTGCCAGGGCCGCTCCCGAGGAGAGCCCAAAAAGCAAAGTGGCGGTGGCGATGGCGACCTCAAAATGGTTAGAGGCCCCGATCATGGCGACCGGGGCGGCGTCCTCGTATCTGAGCTTGAGCAATTTCGCCAGACCGTATCCCAGCCAGAAGATCAGGTTGGTCTGGATGAAGAGGGGAATGGCGATCCACAGGATCGTGAGCGGATTGGCCACGATAACATCGCCCTTAAAGGAAAAAAGCAATACCAGCGTGGTCAGTAAGGCGATGATGGTAACCGGGGTCAGGAGATGGAGGAATTTATCCTTAAACCAGTCCTCGCCCCGGGCGGCGATGATCCACTTCCGGGAGAGATAACCCGCGACCAGGGGGAGGGCCACATATATCACTATGGAAAGTACCAGGGCCTGCCAGGGGACGGGCAACTGTCCCACCCCCAGCAGAAAACCGCCTAAAACACCATAGAGGACCAGCATGGTGAGTGAGTTGATCGCTACCATGACCAGGGTGAGACCATCATTGCCCCGGGCCAGGTGACCCCAGACCAGAACCATGGCCGTGCAGGGCGCGATACCCAGCAGAATACATCCGGCAAGATAGCTCCGCCAGAGAGGGATCTCCAGCATCTTCAAGCCCCCGTGCATGACGACTCTCCCCGCGCCATGGATCGCCCCGACCGGCAGATCCAGGCCAAAGGGCATCTTAACAAAATCGGTCGCGTCGGCGCCGATAAATCCCCGGAAGAGTACCCCGAGAAAAAGCATCGCCAGGGCATACATGGTAAAAGGCTTGACGCACCAGTTGATGAAGAGGGTGAGGAAGATCGGCTTGCCGCTTTTGCCCGCCTTGATGATCGATCCGAAGTCGATCTTGACCATGATGGGATACATCATAAAAAAGAGGCAGACCGCGATGGGAATAGATATAACCGGCGCCCCATTTACCCGGACTGCTACTCCGTCCAGTGCTTTGGCCAAGCCCGGAGCAATCTTGCCCAGCGCGATCCCTCCGACAATACACAACACGACCCATATGGTTAAAAAGCGCTCGAAAACTCCGGTCATTCTTCTTTCGCTTAATTTTCCCGTTTCTCTCATCCGGAACCTCCTTTCGATTCGTGTCTCAGAACGTTAACAAGAAGTAAAAACCTACCAGGATCAAAACAATCCCCGCCAACCACCGAATTATAGCATCCGCCCCCTTTGCCGCCAGCCTCATTCTTCCCAGCGATACACCGAGAATTATGGCTCCCAATGGCAGGGCGAACCCGACCGCGAACATTCCCAATAACAGGGTCGCCCGGAAGACGGCTCCCTGGAGGATCGCCGCCCCGATGACAATGAAGATACCGGGATTGCACGGCAGGGAGCTGGCGGCGACGATTCCGCCCAGAACAAGTCCTGCCAGCACCGGTCCCAATCGCTCCCGCCGGTTTGCCTTTGGACCGATCTTCCCGAGTGACAGGTTGAAGGGCAGAAGCTTTAATGCGGCCAGACCCAGGAATATGGCGACTCCGCCCGCGAAGATCTTCCAGGTGCGACCCAGGACGCCTCGCGCGACCTGTCCGACAAATCCGGAGATGGCCCCGAGGATCATCAGGGAAACGATGGCGCCCAGGGTGAAAAATAGAGCCGAGATTGCGGCTTCCTTGCGATTACCCGATATCCCGGATCCGGAATAACCCACAATCAGGCCCAGCGCGGGAAGCGTGCAGCAGGCGCTGGTGACCGCGCTGGCTACTCCTAAGAGCAGCGCGAAGATAAGCCCCAGTGGTTCTGAGGATAGCTGCAGCAGCCGGTCTGTAATATATTGAAACATGGGATTTCCTCTCACGGGCAGGCGGCTGAACTGGACCCGGATGAACAGCAACCGCCGGCACTTGATGACGACATGAAAGCCTGCAGTAACTTCGTTTCCGTTACTACGCCGGAGACGGCTTCCATGCCTCGCCCCTTGCGGGCCACCAGAATCGCGGGCGCTTGAAGTTGGGATGACAATGCGGGGAAATCCGGCGAGGTGGTTCTCAAGGTATATAAGCCGACGTTTATACTGCGGGCCTTCAGCACCTTTTGCGCGGAAAGGATGGCGGTTCTCGTCGTCTTACTGGCCGCTATATCCTCTTTTGCCGGGATAAAGACAAAGACGGCATCCTGGTTCAATGCGTCCTTGTTCAGCTCACTCATGGATTCGAGGTATTTACCGATGCTGGCACCCTCTTTATCCGGCACTACGACCTTGCTTGGCTCAACCTTGTTCAAAGGGGCAGGTTCTTTCCCAGGTCCCGCGGTCCGGGCCGCCCGGGCAGTCGCGAACCCTTCTTCGCTTACAGTAAGCGGGTTGCTTCCATCTTGCTGTCTGCCGATTAACCCCTTGTAGGTAATAATCCCGGCCATGGCCAGCAGAACAGCCAGGGTGATCGCAATCTTGACTCTACTACCACCGGAAGGTGAACGGCAGTCACATCCCGGCCCGCAGGCGGGCTCTGTCTCGTTCGTCGGTTTCCCCGGCAAACCATCTTTTGAAGAATCTCCATTCGGTTCTTTTGTTCGCTCATTCATGAGTTGTCTCCTGTATTATTTAAGTCCGACTTTGACCACAGCAACAACGTGGAGCTCAAAACCACCGTAACGCACCCCGCCTCCTGAAAGATCACCGCCAGAACCGGGGTGAGCATCCCCAGGCTGCCCAGGGTAAGTCCCACGATGTTGTATATGATGGAGAAAAAGATGTTCAGCTTGATGCGCCGGAACACTTTTCTCGACATCCACATAAAATCCACCACCCGGGAGAGGTCGTCGGTCATCAGCGCTACATCCGCGGTTTCGATGGCCACATCAGTGCCCGCCACCCCCATGGCGATGCCGACGTCCGCCAGGGCCAGGGCCGGGGCGTCATTGATGCCGTCGCCGATCATCCCCACGAGTCGCCCATCATTTTGCAGGTCCCGGACGAATTCCTGCTTCTGTTCCGGGAGGAGCCCGGCCCGATAGCCGTCCACGCCGATCTCATCCGCCACCGCCCGGGCGACTTTGTCATTGTCTCCAGTAAGCATGGTAACGCGTCCAAGCCCCATGGCCTTCAGCGCCGCGATCGCCTGACGGGTCCGCGGTCTGATCTCGTCCGCGATGGAGATTGAGCCGACCGGCTGGAGGCTGATCGCCACGAGAATGACGGTTCGGCCTTGTTCCGCCTGATCTGCCATCGTTTGTCTTACATCCGCAGTGATGGAGACGCCTCTCTCCCGGAGGAAATCCTCTCTGCCGACCAGGACATCTTGACCGGCACAGACGGCTGATACGCCCCGGCCCACTTCCGCCCGGAATTCATCCGGGTCGGGGACTTCAATGCCGCGTGTCCTGGCAAAACCCACGACCGCCCTGCCCAGGGGATGCTCGGAGTATTTCTCCGCCGATGCCGCCAGGCGCAGGAGATCGTCATCCGCCATACCGGCCCAGGAGGTCACAGCAACAACTCTCGGTCTGCCCAGGGTGAATGTCCCCGTCTTGTCGACCAGAAGATCGTCAAGTTTTCCGGCCAGCTCGAGAAACATTCCTCCTTTGACCAGAACGGCCCGGTGAGCCAGGTTGGATATTCCCGCCGTCACCGCGGTCGGAGTGGCAATGGCGAAGGCGCACGGACAGGCCACCAGGAGGATGGATACCGCGACCTTGACGTCACCGGAAGTGAAAAATCCTATGACCGCCAACACCAAAACGGCCGGCAGGAACCATACGGTAAAGCGATCGGCAACACTTTGTATGGGCGCTTTTGTCTGCTGCGCCTCTTCCACGAGGTGAACGATTCCGGCCAGGGTGGTCTCTTCTCCGGTCTTGGTTACCCGGATATCGAGGCGCCCCGTCTCATTCAATGTCCCGCTGAAGACCTCGCTGCCCTTGAATTTCTCAACCGGCATCGATTCACCCGTGATGGGAGCCTGATTGACGCTGCTTGCTCCCGCTGTGACAACTCCATCCACTGAAATCCGCTCCCCGGGTCTTACCACCACCACATCCCCGGGTTGAACATCGCCCACGGGAACCACAACTTCGCCTTCTCCCCGCCGCACTGTCGCTGTCTTTGGAGAAAGATCCAGCAGGTTCCTGATGCTCTTGCGGGTCTTGTCCAATGTGTAGGATTCCAGGGCCCCGGCCACGGCCATGATGAAGACGATAATAGCCGCCGCTCGGAATTCGCCGACGGCGATCGTGGCGATGAGAGCAACGGTAACGAAGACATTGACCGTTATTTTTCGGTGGTAGATATCCTTGAATCCGGCGACGAACCGCTGGAATCCCCCGAACAACGTGGCCGCCAGGGCCAGAGCCGCGTTCAAAAGATAAGGGCCGATCTCCCCCAGGGCCAGCGCCCAGCTGGCCAGGATAAGAATCCCGACGATTGCCGGAACGACGGCCAACACCGCTATTTCACGGCGCTGGCTTGGGTTTCTTTCTTGGATTTCGTTCACTGCGTAAATTCCTCAGGAAGCGCGTGCCGATGTGCCATAGTTCCGGGAGATCTTATCTTCGGTACGTTCTCCCCGGGGACCATCGTATTTGTATCCTTGCCAGCCTTCTTACCTTTTCCCCTGGCGGAGGCGCCGCAAGTTTCTCCCGGACCGCAGCATCCCCCGGTCCTGGTCATGGATTCACGGATTGCCGCCAGCCATCCCTTCTTCTTTGCCTTTTCTTTTTTCATATCTTATTTCCTTTTAAAAGCCCATCGGGGAATGTCTTGACAAAAGCCCGGATCTCATCCCGGACACGCCGGTAGTGCGTGAGAGCCTCTTCCTCGGTCTCCGCGCTCTCGGCGAGCTTTGGTGGATCGTCGAACCCGATATGGATGACTTTTGCCTTGCCGGGGAAGTACGGACAGGTCTCGTGCGCGTGGCCGCAGACGGTAACCACGTAGTCGAACTCCATTGTCGGCAGATCCGCCACAACCTTCGATTTTTGCCGGTGGATGTCTACCCCGACCTCGGCCATGACCTTCACTGCCAACGGATTGAGACCGTGCTTCCCAATGCCGGCCGAATACGGTTCGATGATGTTGCCTTTCAGATGCCGGACCCAGCCCTCGGCCATCTGGCTGCGGCAGGAGTTACCGGTACAGAGGAAAAGCACCCTGGTTTTGCGGTTCATATGTTCTCGTTCCTCACTTCGCGCAAGTCGCCTTCTCCAGGCGATTCATGTCCGCCTTGATTGTCTTGTGTTTCGCCAAGCAGTCTCTGAAGCACCCCTGCAGGCATTCTTCCAGGCGATGCCTTGGCTCCACGAGCTTGTAATACATCCACGTGCCCTCGCGCCGAGCCTCGACCATCCCGGACGAGCGCATGATACCCAGGTGGCGCGAAACCTTGTAGTCCGGTTCATCAAGGGCTTCGGCTAGCCGGCAGACACAGGTCTCCCCATGGCTGGCCAGCAGAACCGCCATTCTAAGCCGGGTCTGATCGCTTAGTACCTTGAATAACGCTGCTTCATTTTGCATATAGGGCTCCTTTGTTATATATGTGTATCTGTGCAATTGCGCATATATTAGTTATCTGAATATCCCTGTCAAGATAAGTTGTGATTTATTTTTTCCTCAATCGGAGGATAAAAATGGGTTTGGCAATTTGCCGGGCGGGCACTGAACTTCCCCGGGTATGATCGGCTTGATCATTTTTCCGGACGCCTTACGGCCCGGGCCATCATCTGCCGGGCTAAAAAGCCGAACCCCTCGGAGAGAGTCGGATGAGGATGAATCATTCCGGCCAGATCATCTATCCGGGCGCCCAGATAAAGCAGGGCGGATGCCTCGGAAATCAAGTTGGAAGCATCCGGTCCGATGATATGAACCCCCAGAATTTTCCGATCCGCGCTTTGGCGGCCTCAATAAATATCTTGGAAGGGATGCAGCCCGCGAAGAGGCAGGTGCCGCCTAATTTTCCCATCTTTTCAAAGAGATATACGGTCTTCCCGTGGGAAGCCAGAAACATGGCCGCGGGGACTCCCCCGGGCTCTGGGCGGTCCGGGGTGTGACCCGGGCCTACTTCGGGACTGATGGTGATCTGCCGGTGAGCCGGTAATTCGGGCGGGATAAGTTTTAATTCTCGTAATACTGATCTATTACTGATGTTCGTTATTACTTGAACCGGGGCGCTCCGGCAGGTAGGGTTCAACATGGACCATCACACTTTTTAATGATCCCGTTTTTTTCATCAGCGTTGCCTTCACCTCTCCGGCGATATTATGACCTTCCACGATGGAGAGATCGGGATTAACTTCAATGTGAATATCAATTATCAGATCCATCCCGGATTTGCGGATGAAAAGTTTTTCCACCGATTTAACTCCCGCTATTTCCATAGCTGACATTCTTATTTTCTCCGCGGGAGGACCGGTCAATACCTGATCCATTAATTCCGAACCTGTCTTCAACAGCATCTTCACTCCGGTGTAGCATATGATCAGAGCTACCGCCATGGCGGCAACATAATCCGCGATATGAAACCGGGGTCCGCCTATAATAACCAGTGATACGCCCACCAAAACAGCTATGGAAGAGAAGGCATCGGAGCGATGGTGCCAGGAGTCGGCTATTAATGAGCTGGAGTGAATCTTTTTCCCCAGACGGTTTTTGTACCGGAAAAGAATTTCTTTGGTGATTATGGAGATCAGCGCGATAAGCAATACATAGGTGGATGGCGTTTCATATTCTGATTTGAATATATTTTTCCAGGAATTGAAAAATATTATTCCGCCTAAAAATACCAGGAAGACGGATACAGTCTGAGCCGCTACGCTCTCCGCCTTACTATGCCCATAGGGATGTTCCCGGTCGGGACGCTTCTGGGCCACTTTCAATCCGATCAGAACAATGACGGAACTCAGGATATCGGATAAGCTGTGAATAGCATCGGCCACCATAGCCGCGCTATGTCCGAATATGCCGGCCAGAAATTTAATCAGGCTTAAAACTACATTCCCGGCAATGCCGATCCAAGCTCCAATCTGTCCTTTTTTATATCTGTCCTTTTTTATAATCTCCTCCCGCTCAATCTCTCAGTTTAATAAATTGGCTCCCTTTGGTCACCAATTTAGTTTTGAAAAAGGACTAACATTGATGGATAGACGCAATGACTAAAATATTTCTAAATCCCGGGTTGAACTACTTTTAATTTTACTCTGTAAAATTAAGAGTGGTTTACACTATATACTCTTTGGTCATTTTCGCCCACGGGTTTTTATAAACATTATCCGGCGGAGTGCCGCCAATGGAATTAGCACTTGACTCTCCGGCGGATCGGTTATATCTAATTGCATTGTAACTGGACCGCCGGAAAAATTCAGCATTTATGATTATCCCGATCCTCATTAAGGATCGGGATTTCATTTATGTTTCGCCGGACCTATTAAAAGAAAATATACCTATACCGAGGACTGAGAGAGTTATGTCGAATCAGAAACGCCGCAAGGATGTAAGGAATGTTGCCATCATCGCCCATGTCGATCACGGGAAGACCACCCTGGTTGACGCTCTCCTGAAACAGACGGGAGCCTATGAGTTCAAGGAGGGAGAGAGTACGATTATGGACTCCAATCCCCTGGAGCAGGAACGG
The DNA here is from genome assembly GCA_937885075.1 of uncultured bacterium. Classification (GTDB taxonomy): domain Bacteria; phylum Auribacterota; class Erginobacteria; order Erginobacterales; family Erginobacteraceae; genus CAKZYZ01. Next base: position 16,908 of record CAKZYZ010000236.1, read on the forward strand.
GGGATAACGATCTTTTCCAAGAACGCGTCATTTATCTATAGAGGAGTTCAGTTCAATATCGTCGATACTCCGGGGCACGCGGATTTCGGCAGTGAAGTCGAACGGATTCTGGAGATGGTTGATGGGGTGCTTTTACTGGTAGATGCCTTTGAGGGGCCGATGCCGCAGACCAAGTTTGTTCTGAAAAAGTCCCTCGAGCTTCATCTCAAGCCCATCCTGGTGATCAATAAGATTGACCGCCGCAATTCCCAGCCCTATAAAGCCGCGGATGCTACCTTTGATCTATTCTGCGAGCTTAATGCCTCCGATGAGCAACTGGACTTTCCCATTGTATATGCCTCGGGGAAATATGGTTCGGCCGTGCTTGATCTGGATGATCCCCGAGAGGATATGAAACCGCTTCTCGATATGATCCTCCGACGGGTCCTCCCCCCGCTGGCCGATCCCGATAAGCCTTTCCAGATGCTGGTCACTCTCTTAGACTATGACTCCTACGTCGGCCAGATTTCGGTGGGTAGGATCTTTCACGGTGAGATCAGTAAAGGCGATCCGCTCTCCCTGATCAAAAATGATGGAAGCATAAAAACGGGGCACGTGACCAAGATATTAAAGTATCAGGGGCTTGCGAGGGTGGAGGTTGAATATGCCCAGGCCGGAGATATCGTCTCCCTCGCCGGGATTGATGATGTCAAGGTAGGCAACACCCTGGCCACGGGCGATAACCCCGAACCTCTCCCCCGGATAAAGATTGATGAGCCGACCATCTCGATGGTCTTCTCTCACAATACCAGTCCTCTCTCCGGAACGGATGGCGGCCGGTTTTTAACTTCGCGCCATCTGATGGAGCGGCTGGAACGCGAGGCACTGACCAATGTAGGGATTAAAGTGGAGCCCGCTCCGGGGGGGGAGGGGTTCAAGGTCTCCGGCCGCGGTGAACTTCATCTCTCAATTCTGATTGAGACCATGCGTCGGGAAGGCTATGAGATGGAGGTCTCCTCTCCGCGGGTAATCCTGATGAAGATGGGTAAACAGACGCTGGAGCCGATGGAAGAGGTGATAGTCGAGGTTGATGAGGGCTATCAGGGAGTGGTTATTGAGGCACTGGGAGGGAGAAAGGCGACGATGAAGGATATGAATAAGACCTTTATCGGGACCATCAGGATGAGTTTCATCATCCCGACCCGCGGGTTATTCGGATTTCGGAGCGATCTCCTCAAGATGACCCGGGGTACCGGAATTATGTATCAGAACTTCTATCGGTATCAGAAATATCTGGGTGATCTTGCCGAGCGCCAGGTTGGAGTGATGATCTCAAAGAACCGGGGAAAGGCGGTGGCTTTCGCTCTCGATGGTCTGCAGGATAGGGGAGAGATCTTCATTCGTCCGGGTGATGAGATATATGAGGGGATGATCATCGGGGTCAATAACAAAGGCAAAGATCTGGTGGTTAACGCCACCAAACAGAAGCAACTGACCAACATGCGGGCTTCGGGGGCCGACGACGCGATCAAGCTGACCCCTCCCCGGGAACTGACCCTGGAATTCGCCCTGGAATTTATCGCCGATGATGAACTCTTCGAGATTACGCCCAAGAACATCCGCCTCCGCAAGCGTTACTTGAGTGAGAACGAACGGAAGGCCAAATCCCGCCGGGCCAAGTAGACGGTGTAGACGGCGGAGACAGGGTTGTCTAAATCCCATTATTAAGGTATATTTTATTCAATGATAATCGGTTAATTCATCGCGCCCCAATTACACTCGTAGCGGCGACCTTCAGGTCGCCACTAGTGGCAGCCTAAAGGCTGCCGCTACGAAGTTGTGCAGAAGGCGCTAAGTTCAGATTACCGGAGGAATAAATATGACAAATCCCCGACGCAGACCAATTACTATTCTCGCGGTATTTCTCAGTATCATAGCCGCGCTTATCTTCTCTCCAATCGGCTGCCGGGCGAGCTCGGAGAAAGGCATTCTCAAGGTGACCTACCTGGATATCCACCAGGGGGACTCCGAGGTTATCCAGACGCCGGACGGAAAAGTTATTGTCATTGACGGGGGTAAAAGGGGAACCCGTTACGATGCCTGGGACGCGGGGAAAGAGGTCGTAATCCCCTACCTGGAGAGCCAGGGGGTAAAAAAGATCGACATGGTGGTCGCCACCCACCCAGATTTTGATCATACCGGCGGATTGGTCGCACTCTTAAACAGCCATTTCCCGATCGGAATGGTTCTGGATTGCGGAATAGTTCACACCACCATAACCTATAACAAATATATGGAGGCCATCAAGAAGAAGAAGATCCCTTTTGTTGTTCCGAAGGCCGGGGACATGCTGGACTGGGGGCCTTCAGTCCGGGCGCAGGTCCTTGGACCCGTAGGTCCGCCAGCCGAGCGGGAGCATCTGGGGCTCAACAACAACTCCATCGTTATCCGACTGGAGTATGGAGATATCTCCTTCCTCTTCACCGGTGACTGCGAGCATGTCGAGGAAGATATCATCCTATCGTCGGGTGCCCGGATAAAATCCACGATTCTCAAGGCCGGCCACCATGGCTCCAAGACAGCCAGCGGCCCCCTCTTCTACTACATGTGCGACCCGGAGGTAGTCACCATATCCGCCGGGAAGAGAAACAAGTTTGGTCACCCGCACTGGGAACCGATGAAGCTCTTTCGGGAGACCGGGGCCGATATCTACCGGACCGACTTCCAGGGAAATATTACCGTCCTGACCGATGGCAAGACCTATGATGTAGTCACAGGTAATGATGATCTTATTTCTTTCCCCCCCGAGTGATACTTCGGGGCGGAAACCCCTCTAAGGGCCGGGAGGTAAACATTCGATAAACCCGGTAAATGCCGCTGACTACCCCGGGCCTGTAGCCGCGGTCGTTAACCGCGGTCCCGGTGATCCCCGGTCAGCCTCCCCGCCGTCGGCGGCACGGCTACAACACCTAATGTCCCCACGCGATGCGGATCCGCGGCTGATGCCCTCCGTTCCTTCTTCCAGCATGGTGTCATAACCGGCTGGCCGCGTCATGATATTTTCGTGAATGCAACCATCCTGAACCGCCCGGATAATCGGCTCCAGTGGGAGTTCATGATTCCAGAGGATTATTTCTTACTTTCTCGCTTTCGCGCGAAAGCGAGAAAGTGAAAAAATTGATGAGAAGAATATGGAGATAAGGAGTGCGGGATTGGAGCGGGTTCATTCTTCATCGCCAGCGCCCGGCCCAGGGAGAGAGAATCCTTGCGCTGGGGAGTGATTAAAAGCGGAATCCCTCCAGACCTCTTCAGTGCGTCCCATTATCCGGGGCACGGTCTATATAAATAACTTTACACATAACATCAGTCATGAAAAATATATTATTGAAATCTATCGGGGATGTGGTAAATTATTAAAAAGCTGATATTAGAATTTATCGGTATTTTGAGATGATCCATTGAATCATCTGGTTACGGAGAAGAGAAGACCTATGCTTAGTAATTTTTCTGATATCTATCGGAATATAGATTTCTTAGATAAAAAAATTGTGAAATGAAATCCAGGAGAGCCGGGATGTACCTTGAAGATCCAAATGCGGATTCCATAATAGAGGCGATCGGACCGGAGGGGATTCCAGCGCAGTCATTGCTTTT
>CAKZYZ010000237.1 GCA_937885075.1 uncultured bacterium
TACATATACGATATCGTTGCGCTGTAGGACTAAATCATTATGAATGAAGCTCCAATCCCCCATCTCCGCGTAGACCTCCTGGGTCATATCTTGCCTCCCCTCCTCGGCCAGTCTCTCCCGGAGTTGTTTCCTACGCTCTTCCCATTGTTTAGCCAGATCGCTCTTCTCCATATCAAAGATATCTTCTATGTCCAGCCTGATGCCCTTGGGAACCGGTAACCCGATATCCCGGAGAACCACCACGCTATTATCGTTGGCGGTCTCCCTTAAACCACCCGCCATGGCAATGGCCTGCATAGCGGTTATCGGTTGAGGGGTTTCATATGACCCAGGCTTAAAAACCTCGCCCATCACATATACTTTCGGACTCTTCACCTGCTTAAGGATAACTGTAGTATCCAGGTTGCGGACATATTTAGCGTACTGCCGGTTAACCTCATACCGCAACTCCGGAACGCTAAGTCCAGCTGCCTGAACATCGCCAATCAGAGGAAGTGTAATCCTCCCATCCGGCCGCACCGGGACGATCTTACTCTGTCCCCGGGCGGCGGTAGTGATTGCCTTCTTCAGCTCCTGGATCTTGATATTGCCTTTTACCACAATGACTGAAATATGAGCCCCTTTAATGTACTTCAAGTATCGGGGCAGCAGATCCTCCTTCAACTCCGGCGCGGTCTTATTAGCTGCCAGAACCTCTCCTACCAGGGGAAGGGTAATCTTACCGTCCATCCGGATCCGGACTTTTCGAGATAGTTTGGGGTGAAAGAGGAACTCAATGTTTAGATCGTCCTGTACTTCAAGGATATATTCTTCCGGGGTCAACTCGTAGCGAAAATTGTAGATAATCTCAATAATGTCGCTGGGGCCGATCTTATACTCCCCCTGAAAAGCACTCAGGGTGTCCATCCGGGATTGGACGACATGTTGTGTGTCCCGGGACAAAGCTGCTCCTCCCCATAGAGCTTCATCTTCTTCTGTTGACAGGGTTTTTGTGGCCCGGGTCTCTTCAAGAGGAGGCTCTGGAGGAAGCTCGGGCCGGGAAGCACATCCAAAACCAGTCATCAAGATGAAGAAGATCGGCAATAATGAATATCTATTATTTTCCATATTTTCACCCGGTAGATACCGGTCCCGATATTATCAATTAAACAAACCGGGATCCCGAAGGATTTCGGTCCCGAGACTTAATATCCAAAAACTCGGGATCCCGAAGGATTTCGGTCCCGAGACTTAATATCCAAAAACTCGGGATCCCGAAGGATTTCGGTCCCGAGACTTAATATCCAAAAACTCGGGATCCCGAAGGATTTCGGGAGATAATTCAAATCCGGGACTTATTCCATTCAAATCAAAAATTTATTGATTTTTCTAAAGCCAAGATAGTAGCAAAACTCACTATGATCTGTCAAAAAATTAATATATACGCCGGAGGCTTTTATTAGATTTTAAAGAGACGATAATAGAGATTAAAGAGCGGTCCGAGGGCCAAACGGAAGTACTCGATACTATCCCGGGGCCCAATGACAATCCGATGTAAGATATGTGTATCGGCAATACTGTTTCTATTCCCGGGCCTCAAAGAAACCGCAGCCTGATATCCAGCCTCTTTTACCAGTTCGATAATCTCCCGATTATAATCACCCCGGGGATAACAGAAGGTCCTGACTTCCTTCCCGGTCAAATCTTCCAACACCACCTTTGATCGTACTATCTCATTTCGAGCCTGGTCGGGGGTTAGCCGGGTTAGATTAGGGTGACTCCGGGAATGGGAGCCGATCTCGAAACCTTCTTCAGCCAGCTTCCTGATCTCATTGCCGGATAAGATAGGGAGATCAACTAATGATGTAAAATCAGATTGCCGGCCGATAAAATCGGTCGGAATATAGACTGTAGCTCGATATCCGTATTTTCGCAAGACCGGGGCGGCTTCGGTCAGAAAATTTGCGAAGCCATCATCAAATGTCAATACCACCGCCGGAATCGCCATCTCTCCGCCTTCATAAAGCAATTTCGTATATTCGCTGACAGTATAGACCCGATATCCCCGGGAATGGAGAAACTCCATCTGTCGCCGAAATATTTCCGGAGAGAAAGAGAGGAACGATCCACTCTCATCAAGGGAGTGATAGGCAAAAATCGGGACTGGAGACCTAACCGGCAGAAGACGGGAGATCAGATTTAAAGTGTTGATTAAAGCCGGTTTTAAAACCGGCTTTATCAGAGAACGTGCGGTCCCTACGGCCATCCGGCCTATCGCCTCTAACTTCTGCTCGTGAATCATCTTTTCCCCCATCTGTTTCCGATGGGGGGATACTTCCGTCGACATCTTCCCTCGATTCTTATTCTGTTTTTCAGCCGCTTCCGTCATTTCTACTCCAGGTTTCATTTCTTACATCCTATACACATTATCGCCTGATCATACTTAATAAAATATTGTGGGTAAATAGTATTCAACATTCAAGTACATGATGTTTAAAACCAAACTGGCTTCTTAATCCGATTAGCACTTATCCATGATCTTCCCTATTCTTCCGGAAGACCCCCCAGTATATATAATTGATCACTACAAAGTTGCCGACAAAGACAGTCAAAGTGGTCGATAATGCCGCTCCAATGATGCCAAGGGCCGGGAAACCAAATTTGCCGTTGATTAATAGGTAATTCCCCAGTATATTAGTCGCCAGTCGTGATAGATCCCCAAATGCCATGATCTGCGGTTTGCTCTCCGCGTAAGTAATCAGGGCAAGGGGACCTATCATTATCTGGCATACTACTCCTACTAACAAAATATTGAAGACCTGAGCCGCGACTGCAGCCTCTGCCAGAGGACGATTAAAAACCACCTGAATGATTATTCTGGAAAACGGAAAAAGTATACAGACAATAAGAGCAAGCGGGATCAATATCTTAATAATGTTTCTGATATAATCCCGGTATTGATGGAGGGTGGTCATCCGGCAAACAATCGGAGCGCAGACCAGCTGGAGGGAACTGGAGATCATAAGAAGCGGGACGACCAGTCGAAAAGCAAGGGAATAGATGCCAACTTCATCCATACTGGGCATAAATCGTGTCAGCATTATAATATCAAGACGGTCATTGATAATGTAAGTAACATATGATATCGACACCCATTTACTGAAATGAAATAACTCCCAGAAGACATCACGTCGAGAACCGCTCTCTTTCAGTAATTCGCGGGGAAAAATTAAGGACCCGACAATCACAGACAGCAGAGGAAGGGATATATACACCACCAGAACCGGATTCAGCTTCAGTGAAGATGAAAAGAGCAGAGCTCCAATAACCAGAACCTTTCCTACCGGGCTGACCAACTGGACAAATATGAGGGGAATAAATCGACTTAATGATTGAAATACGCCGAGTACTAACTCCCGGAAGGAAAGGCAAAAAGCTCCGGCAAAAGCCAAACGGAGAGGAAGAATCAATTCCGGTTTTCCGCCAAAGACCTGGTAAGCCAGGACGGGCGCAAGGAAGTACCCGCCGATCAAAACGGCAAGACTGGAAATGAGGCGAATCTGGATAGTTAGTTTCAGCATTCGACCGGCCCGGTTCAGATCTGTCTCCAGGTACAAGGAGAGATAACGGACCAGGCCAATATCCAGAGCCAGTGAGGCAACCGCTGAGGCCAACTGCATAACCACCAGGGAAATTGTCAGTATCCCGAACTCGGCATCTGAGAAATGCCGTGCTACTATCATAATAGTTACAAAACCAAGGACTGCCGTGAGAAGCTTTCCGGAGAAGACAAAACCCAGATTTTTCTTGAATGTTCCTCGGAATAATCCGGACGGAATAGGAGAATTCCTCGATTCAATCTTTGATTCCATTATATTTATTTTCCTTAGTTACAAGCATAAGCATTGTTTAATATATTTTACTGGAACTCAAGGCTAAATTAATTATAAGTTCACTACTTAATGTCTGAGAACCTCACACCATAAACCCCACCCAAAAATATCATGTGCGGTATCTGTGGAATTTATCGGCGCGGTGACCGGGAGATCGATCCCAGCCGGATTAAAAAAATGCGTGATGTGATGATTCCCCGGGGACCGGATGATGCCGGTCTCTACATCGATTCTCACATCGGTCTCGGTTTTCGACGCCTCAGTATTATCGATCTTTCTTCAGCCGGAAACCAGCCGATGAGTAATGAAGATGGGTCGGTTCACCTTCTCTTTAACGGGGAGATCTACAACTTTCATATACTCAGAGAACAACTACTTTCAAAAGGGCACCGCTTCCAATCCCAAACAGATACCGAAATCCTGATCCATGGTTATGAAGAATGGGGATTGGAGGGAATGCTCGACAGACTAAACGGCATGTTCGCCTTTTCCATCTGGGATCGGAAACTTGAAAAACTGATACTAGCCCGGGATCGGACCGGCGAGAAGCCTCTCTTTTATCTGGAGAAAGGGGGAGATGTCTATTTCTCTTCCGATATCAAATCCATCTGGGCCGGATATGAGGGAGAACTATCTATCGACAAACGCGCGATTGACGCGTTTCTTTACTTCAACTGTATTCCCCAGGAGTACACGATCTATCAGCAAGTTCACAAACTCCCCCCGGCCCATTATATTGTTTTTTCCGCCAATGATTCGACTTCCTATCCTTACTGGTCACTCAGTTTCGCGGAGCAGACTGATCAATCGGAAGAGGAGATACTGGAAGAAGTAAAGGAGAAACTAAACCAGGCCGTCCGGATCAGAATGACCAGCGATGTCCCTCTGGGTGCTTTTTTAAGCGGCGGCATTGACTCCGGCCTGATAGTCGCTCTGATGGCTCTGAATAGCAATCAGCCGATAAAGACCTTCTCAATCGGTTTTAAAGAACAAGCCTATAATGAATTGCCATTCGCCAGGATGGTGGCCAAAAAATACGGAACCGATCACCATGAATTTATCGTGGAGACAAACGCGCTGACAATCATGCCGGATATCATCTGGAACTATGGAGAACCTTTCGCTGATATTTCACAGATTCCGACTTACTATGTCGCTAAAATAACCAGAGAGTTTGTTACAGTAGCCTTAACCGGAGACGGTGGAGATGAATCCTTCGGTGGTTACGACAATATTTCCGCCCAGTATTACGGGATGCTCTATCGCAAATTCCTCCCGGCTCTTCTGGGCGACAGATTGATCCCCCATTCCTTAGAGAAAATTGAGGCGCTCCTGGGGAAGAAACAGATACTCAAGAGGATGAAGACTCTGGCTCAATATGGAAACCGGAATTTTATTGATACCCTGATTATGGGACATACATTCAGTCTCGGTCAGCGGGAACATTTATATTCGGACCGGTTTAAACGGGAACTGGCCGGACATAACCCGCACAATATCTACCGGCAATACATCGACTCCGCCGATGGAAAAAACGCGATAGATCTTGCTCTTTATATCGACATCAAGACCCAGTTACCAAATGAATACTTAACTAAAGTTGATGTCGCAACTATGATGAACTCACTGGAGACCCGGGCTCCATTCCTCGATCATCGATTAATGGAGTATGCCGCCAGAATCCCGGCCGGAAAAAAAGTGAAGGGAGGAGAACAAAAATACCTCTTAAAGAAATTAGCCTCCGATTTTATCCCACGGGAAGCGGTCTACCGCCCAAAGCGCGGATTTGACCCTCCGATTAACCTCTGGCTGAGAAGCATCTTTGCTTCCGTTTTGCGGGATATTCTTCTAGACAGTCGCGCTCGGGCCCGGGACTATTTTAATTACACTTATATTGAAAATATGATTGAGGAGCATATCACGGGGAAACATGATCATGGCAATCGACTCTGGGCTCTCCTCTGCCTGGAACTATGGCATCTTCTTTTTATCGACCGGGTATTAAGAAAGGATGACCGATTGCCGTGCAAGAGAGAGATTAATATTAAATCAGATTTAAAGTGCTGATTAAAGCCGGTTTGAAGACTGGCTTTATTAGAGAACGAACTAAAAATCCAGCCGAATTTTCCGCCTGATTCATTGAGAGATAAATTCCCGGATTTTCTCTTCTATTACCTCGTATTTAAACGGCTTCTGAATAAAGTCCCGCGCCCCCTCATCAAGCATCTCTTTACATACATCATCAAGCGGGCCTCCCGAACAGATAATAACCGGTAGATCAGGAATAATCTCCCGTAGCGCCCGGAAGGTCTCAGCTCCTCCCATCCCTTCCATGACCATGTCAAGCAGGACCAATGAGATCTCTTCCTTCTTCTTCTTCAAGTATTTCAATGCTTCCTCTCCACCAGCGGCGGAAAGTACCCGGAATCCATGCCCCTCCAGCCAGCGGCCCAATGTAGAACGAAAATCCTCTTCATCATCGACGATTAAAATAGCCCCCGGGCCGATCTCGGCTGGAGAAGGAACCAATGTAACCACCGGAGTTTCTTCACCAAACGGGAGGAAGAGCGTAAAGGTACTCCCCCGCCCCGGTTCACTCTCAACCTCGATAGATCCTCCATGGCGGCTGGCAATCCCGGCCACCATGGAAAGCCCCAACCCCTTCCCCGGTCGGCGAACTTTGGTGGTAAAAAATGGCTCAAAGATAAACTTGCGGGTCTCATTATCCATTCCCAGCCCATTATCTGAGACAGTAACCGCGACATATGAACTACTATCCGGAGATAGACGGGATTTATAACCGGTCCCGGACGGAGAGCAAAGCGAGGTAGTAATAGTAAGAACTCCCCCATCCGGCATCGCCTCGATCGCGTTTAAAGAGAGATTCATGACCGCCTGGTAGAGATGCCCGCGATCGCCGATAATCTCCGGAAGGTCGGGGGCCAGTCGGACTTTCATCTTTACATCTTTACTCTTCGTCCGGCGAATTACCATGCCGACCTCATCGACAAGGTCATTGAGATTCAGTGTCACCCTGGTGTACTTACCCTTCCGGGAATATATCAGGAGAGCTCGGGATAGTTCCGCCCCCCGCATTACTAATCTTTCAATCGACTCAAGATCGGCGGAGACAGAACTGTTTGACTGGCAACCTTCCTTCAACAGAGTGGTGTAACCAACAATCCCGGCCAGGATATTGTTGAAATCATGGGCGATTCCTCCGGCCATCCGGCCTATCGCCTCTATCTTCTGCTCACGGACCGCCTCATCCTCTATCTTTTTTCGATCGGAGATATCACGGGCGAGATGAATCGAGCCGATTAGCTGACCCTGGGAATTATGTAGAGGCGAGACGGTAACCAGATAATCGGAGCCCAATCTATCGATAAAAACTTCTTCACTCTCTTCCTGACCGGTCGATATCAGCCTGGCATTGGGGCACGACGCTATCGGCTCGTCGGTTCCATGTAAAACCTTATGGCATTTCAATCCCTGGACTTCTTCCGGGGTGACACCCAATTTATCCGCCATTGCTTTATTGATCCAGACAATATGATACTCCCGGTCCAAAATTGCAATCAGATCCGGGATGGCGTCAAATATCCATCGCCATTCCACCCCGGCAAGAGAAAGCTCCCGATCGGGGGACACTTCCGCCGGTTTCTCAATTTGATTCAAGTTCTGTCTTTCGTTCACTTCCGTCATTCCTATCCTGGATTTCATTTTTTACTTAATACATATATTTGCACAAAATCATGCTCATGACAAGATTTACATCATTTAGTATTCTACCAACCTTAAACTTTCTGTAAATAATAATCAGGGTTTCTATCATTTTTCGCATTGCAATCACTATCCTACCTACGTAGGATATAAATTAGCGCTTCGGGCTAATTTAGTTTTGAACCAAGACCGGTATAATTCTATCAGGTTACTACGTGGAATTATTTAAACACCTTCACCGGCTTATTGTGCGCCAGAGGTGCGCAATAAACCGCGGATTTAACCCCGGTAAACCGAGGGCAGGCTATATTGCTTTTCTTTAATCAGCATAATCCGCGTAATCCGCGGTTAAATAAGTTGCCCGAACGAAGTGAGGGCTAAGTTCTGGATGCAAGCAATACTGAAGCTACAACTTGATCACCAGGGATAATAAATGATGAAAGATAGAGTAATGGCGGTTATATTCGACGCGTTTGATGAAGTTAATCAACTTCAGCCTGATGGCCAAAAACTGGAGAAATCGAAGGAAGCATCCGTTCTCAGCCAGCTTAACTCACTGGGGATGGTAAATCTCATTGTAGCTATTGAGAACCAAATCAAGGACAAGTTCGGGGTTGCAATATCATTGACCGACGAGAAAGCGCTGATGGCAAATCCGCTTCAGACAACTACTACGCTGGCTGATTATATCATCTCGCTCTTAAAATGACTGAGAACCGGCAATATAAATGCTTACTGATCTCTGACTTCACGATCGACAACCTCGCCGCCTATCTGAGCGGTGAAAGTTCTCCACCCGAAATTATCCCCCTGATTCCCCCCTTTAACCAGGTAATTCAAGTGTTGCTCAATGACGCCCTGGAATGTTGGCAACAGAACCCGGACTTGGCGGTAGTCTGGACTCAACCGGGAAGCGTTATTCCATCCTTCAACCGGATCATTCGCTATGAGTCTATCTCTGACGAACAAATCCTGCAAGAAATCGATGAATTCTCGTCTCATCTGTTAACTATCAGCAACCGCCTCAAATACGTCTTTGTCCCTACCTGGACACTCCCCTCCTATCCCCGCGGCACCGGTCTTCTGGATATGAAATCCGGGATCGGAATCGGCGACACTTTGACGCGTATGAACCTGAGGCTGACCGATAACTTGCGAAAAACCTCAAACATCCATCTTTTAAATGCCCAAAACTGGATGACTGTAGCCGGAGAAGATGCTTTTTCCCCAAAATTATGGTACATGGGCAAGATCGCTTTCGGAAATATTGTATTTAAGACCGCGGCCGAAGACATCAAGGCGGCCTTACGGGGGATAACGGGAAAAGCAAGAAAGCTGATCATTCTCGATCTGGACGATACCTTATGGGGCGGCATTGTAGGTGATCTCGGATGGGAAGAGATCATACTGGGGGGACATGACCCGATTGGTGAGGCATACGTTGACTTCCAACGCGGACTGAAAGCTCTAACCAATAGGGGAATTTTACTGGGAATAGTGAGCAAGAATGAAGAAACAACCGCAATAAAAGCCATCAATAAACACCCGGAGATGTTCCTGGCTCTCAATGATTTCGTCGGCTGGAAGATCAACTGGAAAGACAAAGCCCAAAATATTGTCGATCTGGTCTCAGAGTTAAATCTCGGCCTTGATTCAGCGGTTTTTATCGACGACAACCCGGTAGAACGGTCCCGGGTGAAAGCGACTCTCCCCGAGGTATTGGTCCCGGAATGGCCGGAAGATCCAATATTCTATAAGCAAACCTTGCTGGGGCTTCGATGCTTTGACGCTCCTTCCATCAGCCGGGAAGACTCTTCGAGAACGAAGATGTACGTCTCGGAGCGCAAGCGCCGAGCGCTGGAAGTTAATCCTGGCTCGATGGAAGAATGGCTCCAGAGCCTGGAGATGACCGTAAAGATCGAAAGATTAAGCAAGGGGAATCTTCCCCGGACCGCCCAGTTATTGAATAAGACCAACCAGATGAATCTCTCCACCCGGCGGATGACCGAGTCGGAATTATATAATTGGGCAAAGAAACCCGGCCATGAGTTATGGATCTTCCGGGTTTCAGATAAGTTTGGAGACTCCGGCCTGACCGGGATTATCAGTCTGAAATCAGAAAATAACCGGGGAAAAATCGTGGACTTTGTCCTGAGCTGCCGGGTAATGGGAAGAGGGGTGGAAGAAACTATGCTACATACGGCAATTAACCAAGCCCGGACTCTCAGCCTTAATCAGGTATTCGCTGAATTTATACCCACCGACCGGAATCGCCCCTGCCGGGAATTCTGGAAGAAATCAGGGTTTTCTTCCCAGAAAGATGACCGGATTTTTTCCTGGAACAGAACAACTCCCTATCCTCTTCCTGATTGGATTGAGATAGAGAAAAGTTAACTCGGAACAAACCAGAACTTTTTATTCCAGAGAATCCGACGAGAAAAAATAGTTCCCTTTAACTTAAAACCAACCTGTACCGCCGTAAGTATGGCGTTGAGATTCCTCTTATCCATCAAGATCGGAAGAGCACACGTCTGAACTCCAGTCACACTGATATATCTCGTATGCCGTCTTCTGCTTGAAAAAAAAAATAAAAACATAAAAAACAAAATAAAAAAACAAAAACAAAAATCTCACAACTACGCCTATGCATTATCGTGCTCGCATGGTGATCACAGTCGTCTGTACGAACTAT
>CAKZYZ010000238.1 GCA_937885075.1 uncultured bacterium
GATGCGTGAGATGCAGTTCAGAGTGAGTGGTGAGTGAGTGGGCTTCCCTACTCGTCGCTCTTCCGATCTGTATTGTCTGTGGTGTTTTCTGTTTTTTTTTTTTCAAGCAGAAGACGGCATACGAGATATATCAGTGTGACTGGAGTTCAGACGTGTGCTCTTCCGATCTCTGAAATTATTCCTCCGGAATAATTGTATATTCTTTCAGTTTACGCCAGAGGGTATTCCGGCCGATTCCCAATTTTTCGGCTGCTTTGGTTTGATTCTCTCCGCACGTCTTCATTACCGTCTGAATATGTTTTTTCTCCATCTCCTGGAGCGTCAATTCTTCGGGGGGCCGCTCTAAGAGAGCGGGCTTTGCTACGGACGCCGCGATATCATCAAAATCATTTACGGTCAGTCTTCCGGACCGGCAGAAGATGATAGCCCTCTCTATCGTGTGTTCGAGTTCTCTTATATTGCCGGGCCAATAGTACTCCCGGAACAACTTGATCACCGCGGGATCGACCCCGGAGATCAGGTTTTCTAATTTCTCGGAATAGGCTTTAACAAAATGCTCCACCAGTAGAGGTATATCTTCGCGCCGGTCCCGCAAGGGAGGGAGTTCAACCGGCACCACATTTAAGCGATGGTAAAGATCTTCCCGGAAACGCGATTCCTTAACTTCAATCTTTAAATCCTTATTAGTCGCCACCAGCAGACGGACATCAACCTTCTCCGTCTTGACATCCCCCACCCTCCTGATCTCGCCCTCCTGGAGCACTCGCAGAAGGCTGATCTGAAACTCGGGGGTGGTGGCGGTAATCTCATCTAAAAACAATGTGCCCCGATCTGCGGCTGAAAATAAACCTTCTTTATTCTTACTCGCTCCCGTAAAAGCGCCTTTGATATAACCGAAGAGCTCACTCTCCAGAATCTGTGGGGGCAGTGATCCGCAATTCAAAGCCACAAAATTGTTATCCCTGCGAAGACTCAGATTATGAATAGCTTTAGCCGCCAGCTCCTTTCCGGTGCCGGTCTCTCCCAGCAAGAGGACAGTGCTGTCGGTAGGAGCTACCGCGCTGATAATCTCAAGAACCTTTTGAAACTTTGGGCTCTCTCCCACCAAATTCTCAAACCGGTATTTGTCCCGGACTTCTTTTCTGAGGTATTCGACCCTTCCGATGAGACTCTTCCTCTCCAGGGCCTTATTGACAACCAGGATCCCTTCATCCGGCTCGAACGGCTTGGTCAGGTAGTCGAATGCCCCCAGCTTCATAGCTTCCACCGCGTTCTTTATCGTCCCATACGCGGTAAGGATGATTACCTCGGTCTTGGTGTGGACCACTTTGGCCGCTCTTAAGACGTCGATCCCTCCCAATTCTTCCATTTTGAGATCTGTGATGATTACGTCGAAGATATCTTTATTGATAATCGCGACCGCTTCTTCTCCGCTGGAAGCCGTCGAGATCGCATGCCCCTGCTTCTTAAAGAGAAGGGAGAGAGTAATCCTCATTGATTCTTCGTCATCGACGATTAATATTTTTCCCATATAATTTTCTCTCCGAACTCTTATTTTTTCTGCCCCGATTAATACTTTGGCGGGGCCGAAAAAATAAGAATTTGCAAGCATTGAACCAGTATTGCATCCATCTTTTAAATTGGCGACCGAAAGGAGCTAATTTATAGTAGACCACAATTAAAGGGAAATTGGCAAGTTAATTTCGGAGTTCGATTTCGGAGTTCGACCGGAGTTCTACGATTAGAAGCTAACTAAATCGAACTCAAGGGAGGGAGAACTTAGCCCTCGCTTTGCTCGGGCAACGTTCGGGTTAAAAGGTTGCGGTTGCGCAGCTCGAATCGGTTGCGTGGAACGGTTACGGGGCCGAGCTACACGCTTCCGTACCCCGTTCAACGTTTCGAGCCGCGCAACCGATCAACGATACCCGCACCCTTCAAGGTGCGCAATGAAGGGGGAAGATCAGAGAAAATTTTGTGGACCGGCCGGGCTCGCTCTGAACTGTTATCTCCGCTTGATGGGCATCAACAATCTTCTTGACGATCGACAATCCCAGGCCGGTCCCTTCCTTGCGGGTACTGAAGAAGGGTTCGAATATCCTGTCCAGGGACTTACTGTCGATTCCTTTGCCGTTATCCTCTATATATAAGATATATTTGCCTCTGTAAACGTGAGAGGAGACTGTTACCTTCCCCTGGCCGGAAACAGCCTGTAAGGCGTTTAACAGCAGATTCCACAACACCTGTTTTATCTGATCGGTATCGAAATATACCTCGGCTTTTCCCGGGGCGAGTTCCAACTTGATAACCGCCTCTTTCCGTAACTTTTTATCCCTCTTGATGACCTCGATCACCTCCATGATAATGGCGTTAAGGTCACCCGGCTTTAATTGCGGTTTCTGGGGACGGGAGAAATGGAGAAAATCACCGATGATTTTATTGAGGCGGTCGCTCTCCTTCCTGATAATGTGTGTAATCGTAATGTGCTCGTCGTTAATTGTCTCCCCACGAGCATCCTGAAGCAGTTTCAGCGAAGTCACAATCGAACTTAAGGGGTTTCGAATCTCATGAGCCATCCCGGCAGCCATCTCGGCCATGGTCTTCCACCGCATTGAATCAAGCAGACTCTTCTCCATCGCTTTCTTCCGCGTAATATTCTCAATAATACTGACCGCGCCTTTCTTCTCCCCCTTGGAATCGAAGAGATAGGACGTATATAGCCAGATCGGGAAGACCGAGCCGTCTTTGTGCCGGTCGATCAACTCCCCCTGCCAGGGGACGGCCTGTTTGGCTTTCTCCGCGATATCCTTCAGGATGGCATCCGGATTTTCTTCGGAATGCAGGATACTGCTCTTCTTCCCGATCAGTTCCAGAGCCGAATAGCCGAACATCTTCTCACCGGCTTTATTAATGCTGACGATCTTCCCCTTTTTATCGGTAGAGATAATCCCCAGGGACGCGCTCTCCACCAGATCGGCCATGAACTTCAACGTCTCCTCGGTCGACTTCAATTTGCTGATATCCCGGGAAATCCCGACCGCGCCTTTCTTTTCTCCTTCATTATTAAGGAGGTATGAAGCCGCCAGCCAGATGGGGAATATCTCTCCATTTTTCTTCCGGCCCAGTGTCTCCACTTCCCAGTCCTCTCCCTTCCGGGCTTTCTCGCGCAAAAACGCCCGCAATGAATCCGGGACCTGGTCCGATTGAAGAACCTTAACCGGTTGGCCGACCAACTCCCCGGGTGGATAACCGAACATCTTCTCGCCGGCCCGGTTGATACTGATAATCTTCCCATCCATATCGGTGGAGAGGATGCAATGTGAGGCGCTCTCAACCAGTTCCGACATATATATATTCTTTTCCCTCTCCTTCCTTTCCTCGGAGATGTCCCGGGATATCCCCACAATCCCCGTTATTTCTCCGTGCATATCCCTGATATAGGAAGTAGCCAGCCAGGCGGGAAAGACCTCGCCGTTCTTCTTCTCCCTCAATACTTCCGCCTCCCAACCTTCTCCTTTAAGCTTCTTTTCGTGCAATATCTTAGTCAGAGAAGGAGGATTATTTTTGGAATAGAGGATACTGATATGTTTACCGGTTAATTCGTCGGCCGGATAATGGTACATCTTCTCGGCCGCATGGTTAACACTGGTTATATTTCCGAAGACA
>CAKZYZ010000239.1 GCA_937885075.1 uncultured bacterium
TTTTTTTTTCAAGCAGAAGACGGCATACGAGATATATCAGTGTGACTGGAGTTCAGACGTGTGCTCTTCCGATCTGGTTCCAAAGTAGCAGCGGCTCAGGTCTCTAATCGCCCATAATCCATTTCTCTTCCTGAATACTCCGATATCACCGCGTCCATCTCCATCGTAGTCAGCCGGAACCGGAATATCATCAGCCTCTCCTAAATAACACTGACTCTTATTCCGGATCGCCCAGAGACCGGACCCGGGACGGAAGATAGCCGGATCATCGGTCCAGTCACCATCATAGTCAGACGGGACCGGGATATCATCGGCCCGTCCAAAATAGAATCTACTCTGTTGACGGATGGCCCAGAGTCCCGAGGAGATCCGCCGGATTACGATATCCCCGGTTCCGTCTCCGTTATAATCACCTGATCCCGCGAGATCATCCTTCCCCCCGAAGTAACAGCGGGTAAGTTCCCGGATGGCCCAGAGGCCGGATCTGCTCCGGAAGAGGGCGATCTCCGTTTTCCCGTCTCCATCATAATCAGCCGGGACCGGAATATCCCCGGCCGTTCCAAAGTAGGTCCGGGTGTAATGCCGGACGGCCCAGAGTCCGTCTGACCCCCGAAAAACCGCGATATCGGCCGTTCCGTCGCCATTATAATCTCCGTTGGCCGGAATATCCTCCTCCGCTCCAAAGTAGCAACGGGTTATTCCCCGGACCGCCCAGAGGCCGGAAGAAGGAAGGAAGACGGCAATATCAGAGGTGCCATCACCATTGTAATCGGCAAAATCTATTATGGGGAATGGAGAATGGGGAATGGGGAATGGTGTGGGCAACGGTGCGGGGGGAGTAGGGATCTGCGCAGGTGTAAAGCAGGGCATTTTTGGGGTGGAGAACGGAGGGGGAGATGGGAGCTCATTATTCTCCACTATCATCGCGTAATCGGCCGAGTCATAACTGAATTCGCCCCCATCGGCAACTACTATTGCCTCCACCGGGCCATGCAGTTTGCTGGCGCCGGTAAAGTCGATATCCTCCAGCTTATAATAATAGGTCTTTCCATTATCAACCCGGTGGTCGAGGAAGAGATATCGGCCGCCAGTGGGATGGGCTCCCAGGACCAGGATAAGCCGGTCGGTAATCCTGGTATAACTGCCCGCCGCGCTCTCGGCCCGATAAAGATGGAAGCCCAGGTTATCGATCTCCGCCCCGGTCTCCCAGTTTATTGCCACCATACCATCGAAACCCTGAGCAGTGAATTCCTTCAGCCTTACTACCGTGGGATTGTACTGTGAAATTCCCCAGTATCCCTGCCGATTGGCGTAATCCGCCGAGGTCTGCCAGGAGATGGAGGTGGTCTGGGCCAGGGTGGAATTATTATAATACACCCCCGCGATACCCCAATCGCCCGAACCGGCCAGGACATCGGCTTCCACCGTATAATCAGCACTGGTCTTTCTCGCCGCCCATAACGAAGAAGTGGGGTGGAGGGATAACATCAACAACCCCGCCATAAGACCAACTTGAATTATCCTTCTTTTCTTCATAAGAACTTAGCTCTCACTTCACTCGGGCAACTTATTTAACCGCGGATTACGCGGATTATGCTGATTAAAAGAAAAAGCAATCCGCCTCATCCGCTTAATCCGCGGTTTATTAAAATTTCAAAGTAGTAAGTTAAGGACCTACCCGGTTGACATCGGTCTGGATAAGTCCGGCCGGCCCGGTCGGAATATTGCCGCTGCCCGCGTCCCATAGGGTGTCGGTCCGGTTGGCCATCACCCCATTATTTCTCGAGGAAGCGGTGAGATAGATGCCGAGATACCCGTTATACATGGTATGGTTGGAGGCAATATTGTTCTGCTCTCCCTCCACCCGGATCCCGCTTCCGTCATTATGAAAACAGCGATTGCCGGAGACCAGGCATTGAGCCGTGCCTTCATCCAGAAAGATTCCGTTTGACCCATTATACTGACAGGTGTTGGAGCAGATACTTCCATCCCGGACCTTGGCGAAGTAGATCCCCTCCTGCCTGGCTTCCGAGATCCGGTTGGAGACTATCCGGGTCAGATGGGCGGAAGAATATATGCCGTAACCATCTGAGACCCCGATAATCTCATTTCCCTGAACCGTATTGTTCTCAACATCATCATAGAGCACAATGCCATACTTCCCCACCGAGAAGATAAAGTTATCCTCCGCCCTATTGTATTTTGATTCCTTGCCGAACCGGATCCCTTCCGTACATTCCATGATCTTATTCTCCGACACGTTGCAGGACTGAGACTGGTAGATTACTATTCCCGCGTCCGCTCCAGAGAGATCCATCTCCGTAGCCCAGCAAGACCGGGCCTCAAAAAACCCCAGCCCCTCACTTCCTCCGATAGTCCGTCCGTCCTCAACCCGGCAATAGTTGGCTCTGGAAATAACGATCGCGGTTCCGGTGTGTCCGTGCATGTCCACATAAGGACCTGAGACCCGGTTGTAGCTACCCGCGATAGTCAGGGGAGTTCCATCCGAGGTGGCCACCAGTCGGGCCCCGGCTTCAAAGACCAGCTCCACATTATCACCGGTGATATTGATCCGGTTGGAGGAGCTGATATTATAAGTCCCCGCCTTAATATAGATGCTTCCATTCGACCCCAGTGCCGAGACCGCGTTCTGAATATCGGTATAGTCACAGTCAAGATCGATGGTCCCTCCGGCCTTGACCACATATCTCTCCTCCCGATAACCGTAGTCCCGCCGGACCTGTACCCCGGAACTTCCTATTTCCACGGTATCGTCATCCACACGGACCCGTTCCGCGTTGACCGCGTAGGCGGCCGAGACAACCCTCTCATCGGGCAGGAGATGCTGGGAGCCATGGCTCCCATCGTTGAACCAGACCCCCAGGTAGAGATCGTTGCCGTTGGCAAAGATCGAGGGGGAGATGGAAGTCATATTGGTAATTGAGGAATCCCCCAGGATCACGCTGTAAAGACCATCCCTGACCCGAAGGGGAACCGCGGCGGTCGGCTCCGCGCCGCCGCCGGATGATCCATCATTGGACCAGTATGTGGCATTCCCGGCCGGGTTGGTGATAATGAACTTGAAGTCACCGGTATCGTTAAAGAACGAGCTGTCCGCCAGGATTCTCCCCTGATAGTTTAACTCGGTTATCGGATCCGCTAAGAGCCCGGCCGGAGATAAAAATAACAGCAGCAGAAACGCGGATGTTATAAAATATCTTGTCTTCTTCATATCTTCTCCCTTCGTTTATTTATTACCCTTTCTGACGCAAAAATACTCTGATAGTTCATCTCAATTGGCCCCAAATTTTTCCATAACCGACGAGATATCTTCCAGGAGTGATACTTTAGCTACATAGGGACAGCCCATTCTCGCCGCGGCACGACGAAAGGCCTTATTACCGTTTAAAGTGATAAAGATAATCCTGGTACCGGGATAGGTCTTCCGCAGCATCCGGGCCAGCTCGAATCCATCCATCCCCGGCAGATTTATATCCACCGTCACCAGATCCGGATCAAGCGCTTTGACCTGATCCATTGTTACCTCTCCGTTCTCCGCCTCGCTTATCACCTCAATGAACGGATAACGCCGCAGTACTCTCCGTAAGACCCTGCGAAAACCCGGGTTATCATCGACTATTATGGTTCGAGTGATCTTCATTTTCATTGCAATAATTATAAAACTATATAACCGTTCGGGGATAATATACGTCTTGCCCCATATCGGATCAATACCCCGAAGTGGTGATAATTTCTCCTCCGTAGAAATCAATATATTTTTCGTTCCACACTATCCTGTATAGATCAAGAGCCATTATAAACCTGTATGGGACAGGGGAAACAAGCACGGATAGAGAGGACAATCCAGGCACTGTAGCCGCGGTCGATGACCGCGGAAAGAGGAATGGGGAGGGCCGGAATGTCCAACCGGTCCGCCATAGCCTTGGCGAAGGAGGATATCCAACGGCCAATAACCAATGTCCAAGTAATTTGGAAATCAGCCTTCGCTAAAGCTATGGCGGACATGTTGGAAGTTGGAAGTTGGCCATTGGTAATTCAATTTGGGGCCGAGGTAGGGGGAGCAATCAGTGAAAATCCGTGAAATCCGTGGACAAAAAAAAAGGGGGGGGAGGCGGGGGCTGAAAGACTGAACAGTTATAGCCGGGGAATGAGATGATTCTCCAGGGAGAGCTTGACCAAGGCGGCGATGTTGTGAACGTCAAGTTTCCTCATCAGGTTCTTACGATGGGTCCTGACCGTTTCGGGGCTGATGAATAGCTGTTCGGCAATCGCGGAGTTGTTATGACCCTCCGCCAATAATCCCAGAACCTCTCTCTCACGGGAAGTAAGGGTTTCTATATCCATGGGGTCCGAGGTCGGATCCTTCTTTCTTCTTCGCCGGACCGCATCGCGAACCGAAGCGGGGAGTCCGGCGCTGAGGTATCGTTTTCCCTGGAATATCGCCTTAACCGCTCCCACCAGTTCATCAACCGCGCATTCTTTTAAGAGGTAACCGGAGGCGCCATACTTAAAGGCGCGTCTGACTATCGCCTCTTCATTGTGGAGGGAGAGAACCAGGATTCTGATCACCGGAGAACGCCGGATGATCTGCCGAATCGCTTCCAGACCGTTCAGACCGGGCATTCCGATATCAATCACCGCCAGTTCAGGCTCTTCCCGTCGGGCCAGATCCACCGCCTGGACCCCGTCGGATGCTTCAATAACGGTACAGCCGGATAACTCTTTCTCCAGGATGGCCCGGAGTCCTTTCCTGACCACGGCATGGTCGTCAGCAAGTAGAATCTTTGCGAGCATATTAGCTGGTTGACGGTTGACGGTTGACGGTTGACGGTTTCATAAGCTTAGCCACCTGTGTCATTGAACAGCCTGCCAGCCGTAGCTTTAGCGAAGGCTGGTTGAAAGTTGAGCGCCTTGCCCGCCATAGCTTTAGCGACGACTGGTTGAGCGTTGAACGTTCATTCTTTTATTCACACTCCTTTTTATCACACAGGAATAGTTATCAATAGTTCCGCCCCCTTCCCTACCGCGGAATTGATGATAAGCACCCCTCCCAACCCCTTAACCCGTTCTTTAATTCCCACCAATCCCAATCCCATAGTCGCTTTCTCCCACCCCGAACTGAACCCGACCCCATCGTCCCGGATTGAGAGATGAATTTTCTTCCCTCTCCGGCTTATCCGAACCCGGCCGTTATCGGCCCGGGCGTGCTTTAAAATATTTGTTATTCCTTCCTGGACTATCCGGTAGATGGCAATCTCCTTCTCCGGCGCCAGACGATCCTGAAAATCTTCGCTCTCAAAGATCAGTTCGGTATCACTGCGGCCGGATAGATACTCGATCTCGTGTTCCAGCGCCGGGACCAAACCCATCCGGTCCAGACTTTCCGGACGGAGGGTCGCTGAAATCTTCCGCACATCTGAAATGGTCTTGTCGGCAATCCGGACCACTTCATCAATCTCACTACTGAGCCCTTCTCCAATCTCCGGATATTCTTTCTCCAGCATCTGGAGGCTGATTTTAATCGCTACCAGATCCTGCCCAATATGATCGTGTAGCTCGCGGGCGATATGTTTTCGTTCTTCCTCCTGATAGTTAAGGAGCATCTCTGAGAGCCGCCTCAACCCTTCCGCCTCCTCCGCCTCTTTTCGATCGGTTATATCCTGAACCAGAACCTGAATAATTTCCTCGCCGCGCCCACGAAAGAGACTGATACTCAAGGTCACGGGAAATATCTGCCGATTCTTCCTCTTCCCTTCAGACTCAATAAACAGATATTTCTTCTTACTGATAGTCTCTACCAGACGAGGATAATTACCGGCAATATTCCGGGGAACGATATCCCGAACATTGAGCTTCAGCAGTTCTTTCCGGGAGTAGCCGTATATGGTACAACCCCGGTTGTTGACCGAAGTAATCTTCCCCTCCCGGTCCAGGAGAAATATCCCTGCCGGAGAGATCTCGAATAAATTCCGGAACCGTTTCTCCGACTCCTCGAGTTCCTGTTGAGATTTCCGAAGAGTCCGTTGGCGGCGGGCGGTGGACAGAGCGGCGCGGACCGTGGCCGGGAGGAGGGAGAAGTGTCGGGGCGACTTGAGGACATAATCATCCAGCCCCGCCTTCATCGCCTCCACCGCCACTTCCTCGTTCCCGGTACCGGTGAACATAATCACCGGACAGTCGGGGAAGCTCTCTTTAACTTCCCGAAGGACCCGCAATCCATCCGCCCAGTAGAGATGATAATCGGTAATTACCAGGTCAAAACCGCCGACTGACAGCGCCCGGTCAAGATCATCAGCATCAACGACTTCCCTTATAATTACTTCCGGAAAGTCCTTCTTCAAGGCTCGTATTACCAGGGCCCGGTCGTCCGGGTTGTCATCGATCAGCAGAATTGGACCGACATCATATCCGGAAGTTTTGGATTTATCCCTCATGAACTTAGCCCTCGCTTCGCCTCGGGCAAATTTTAATAATTCAGGAGTTGCCGGGTCTCGGAATACTCCTCCAGCATCTCTCCCAGTAATTCCATAGGCAGCCCGATAACATTGGAGAAAGATCCCTCACACTTTTCTATCAGCCTCTCCCCCTCTTCCTGAATAGCGTATCCCCCGGCTTTATCCAGTGGATCTACCAGTTTGAAATACCGGGAGATAATATCTTCGTTCAGTTTCTTCATTGTCACCCGGGAAAGATCCACCCTGGTAGCAGTACTCTCCCCGGAAGGAAGAATAACCGTAACCGCGGTGTACACGGTATGGGTCCGACCGCTTAAATTCATGAGCATATCCCGGGCCCGGGTCATCGTCTCCGGCTTGCCCATAATCCGATCGAGAAAAACAACGGTATCGGCCGCGATAATAACCGAGTCGGGATAAGCCCGAGAACCCCAGCGCGCTTTTGCCTCGGCGTTGAACCGAACAGTATCTTCCGGTCGATCGGGAATATCAATCTCCTCCACATCCGGAGTGGCCGCCTCGAACACCACCCCGGCAGCCCCCAGCAAATCCCGCCTCCTCCGGGATTGTGAAGCCAGAACAATTACCGGACTCTCGGTCATTTTGTATGGGTACTCGAAAAGATCGTAAGCTCTATGGGAACAACCGCTCATCAACTCTATAATCTTCTACATTGATAATAGTAACACTTCTTATATCCGGATGAGTGGCATTTATAAGGACATTAAATTCATTATCTACCACCGCTGATGGAACCCGGAGCAGGAGCGACTCTCCCGATAGCGCCCATTCGTTCCCGATATCGGCCAGTTCTCCGGGAGGAGGCCACTTCCGCCAATTCTCCGGCAATACTAAATGGTCAATTTCAACGGGGGAAAGTTCATCAGGGACTTTGAGAGCGGCGATACTAAGACCCGGTGGAAGATTCGTGAAATCCACATGGACTAAATATTCTAATGTCGAAAGTGCTCTTGTCTCCGAGGTATATATAATCGAGACGCCTTTACGATTCCACCTGCCTCCATATAGCCGAGCGCCGGATCCTGATAAATCACGAATGTATTCCTTCTTCGCGATTCGAAAGAGAAGCATCAGGAGATTACTCCATACTCCATTCTTCCCAGCTCATCCAGCACCATCTCCGCTCCGAATCGGGACGCCGTCAGAGTGAAGGGTATTTTACCGGAAAGTGCTTTGTTGGGGCGATTCAACCAGATAAGGAATCCATCCTTATCTCCGAATACCTCTACCCCTTTAGCGGTTATTTCAGCAAGCTGAATGATCTGTTCTGAGACAACCCGGTTGAAATGTTTCTTCCGGGGATATCTTTCTATGGTCCGTTTGGTGATAGGCAGCAGATTGGCGATCTGGCCCAGGGGAACGGATATGAAATTAATCAGATGTTCAAGGGCATCCTTGGTAATGCCAATATTGCTTAATTCAATAAGATCCATCTGATTCCGGATATTTTTCTGGAGGACTTTCTCCCCACCCAGGACTTTTGTTAAACCGGAATATTCCATTGCATTACCTCCCTATTGCGACTTTTGTCGTAAATATACGGTCATTTGTCGCAGTTGTCAAGGATCTTCCGGGGTAAGCATACCTGGTAAGCTTTCAATGAACCCCGTTGTCTTAAATATTCCCTCACAATTTATCGGGATCGATTTGACCCTGTAGCCGCGGTCGGTGACCGCGGACCCGATGGCTGCCAATTATGCCGCGGTCAACGACCGCGGCTACAGCGCCTGGCCATGATCACGAGTTGACGGCATTCACTGAAAGCTTACCTGGATTACAAGCTATCAGTCTCCAGATACTCCGGAACCACCGTCTCCCAGTCCCACCGGTCGCGAACCGATTGAGCCAGCGCCAGAGCCGACTCTTCTTCGCCGTGAATAACAAATAGCTTCCGGGGAGGTTTTTTAAAGTTTGATAACCATCCCAGCAGTTCATCCCGGTCGGCGTGGGCGGAGAAGCCGTTTATCCTTTCAATCCGGGCCCGGACCTTATGGATATTGCCCAGGATCCTTACCTCCTCCGGGTGCTCCAGGAGAATCCTCCCCAGGGTCCCCCGGGCCTGATAGCCCACAAAGAGCAGGGTACTCTCCGGACGTCCGATATTATGGACCAGATGATGCTTGATCCTCCCCCCGGTGCACATCCCCGACCCGGCCATGATGACGGCAGCCCCCTGATGACGATTAATAGCCTTGGACTCGTCGGCCGATCGGGTGATTTTCAGGGAGGGGAATGAGAACGGGGAACCGTCCAACCCATCTTCGGTGAAAGTAATATGATCGAGATAACCGGGAAAGGCGGAATAAATTTTGGTGATATTTATCGCCATTGGACTATCTATATAACAGGTGAGGGTCGGAATTTTCCCCTCTGACATCATCCGCTTGATAAAATAGATAAGCTCCTGGGCCCTCTCAATGGCAAAGGTGGGGATCACAACTTTCCCCCCGGCTTGGGATGTCTCCGCGATGACCCTTTCCAGGGTTCCGATCGCATCACCTCCGCTTTCGTGAAGCCGATCTCCGTAGGTGGACTCCACAAAGATGTAATCAGCATCCTCAAATTTCTCGGGATCATCTAAAAGCGGGTTATTTAACCGGCCCAGATCACCGGAGAAGACCAGCTTCTTCTTCTCTCCCCCATCCCGCAGACGGATCTCCAGGCAGGATGATCCAATAATATGACCGGCATTATGAAATACCACCTCGGCGGAGGGGGTCAGCTCCCGGGGTTCCAGATACGGAACTTTCTCCAGCAGAGGCAGAACCGCCTCGGCATCTTTCACCGTATATAAAGGAACCTCCGGATGGGCGCCTTTCCGGTTCTCTTTCTTATGCCGGCGTTTCTTATAAGCGGCATCTTCCTCATGAATCTTGGCGGAGTCGAGCAATGCCACCCGGGCAACTGCCGCCGTGGGAGGGGTGCAGAATATCTTCCCGTAAAAACCTTCCCGGACCAGCTTGGGAAGATAGCCGCAATGATCGATATGGGCGTGAGTCAGCACCACCGCGTCAATCTCCTTCGGGGGGACCGGAAAGTCATCCCAGTTCCGGGAACGGAGATCGCGTTCCTGAAAAAGCCCGCAGTCAACCAGAATACAGCTCTCGTCGGTCCGCAGAATAAACCGCGATCCCGTAACATTACGGGCCGCGCCTAAAAATTTTACAGTCGCCATAAATTAACTCCCTTTGGTCGTTACTTTATGCTTTGAAGTACGACCATTGCGATTTGCAGAAACAATATCAATAAAAATTGCCATAAGGTCTCAGTGAACCCCGTCTTCTCGTAGCGGCTGCCTTTAGGCTGCCACACGATGGCCCCGCCGGCGGGACCTCTACGAGTACGGGGCAACAGGGTTCACTGAAACCTTACAAAGCCAGTCGAAAGCGAACAACTTTTTTATCCGCCATAGCTTTAGCGACGGAGGAAGGCACTTTAGCGCACTTTAGGCACTTTCAACTTTTTAACCCCTACCTCGTTACCGGAACATCGCCCTCCCCCCCAAAATAAGTCCGGCTAATCCCTTTAACCGCCCAGAGACCTGATCTCTCTCGGTATAGGCCGAAATTATCCCGGCCATCCCCGGTATAGTCCGCCGGGACCGGCTGATCAATCAGACTCCCGAAATATGCCCGGCTGACAGTTCTGATCGCCCAGAGTCCGGAAGAACCGCGGAAGATACCGTAATCACAACCGCCGTCACCATTGTAATCTCCGGGAACAACGCTATCACCGGAACCGCCGAAGTAAACCCGGCTTACACCTCTGATCGCCCAGAGTCCGCTGCTCTCACGGAAGATTCCAAAGTCCACGGTTCCATCACCGTTCCAGTCACCCGGAACCGGGGCATCTTGCGATGACCCGAAATAGACCCGGGTTACAGACCGGACCGCCCAGAGACCGCTCGCGCGCCGGAATATTCCGGCATCCGCCGTACCATCGCCGTTATAATCACCGGGGATGGGGATGTCAGTCGCCGATCCATAATAGACCCGGGATACGGAACGGGCCGCCCAGAGACCGCTTGACGGGATGAATACCGCGATATCGGTCGTCCCGTTGCCATTGTAATCACCGGGGATAGTAAGGGCGGAAGAAGGCCCATAGTAGAGCCGCGAGACCCCTCTGATAGCCCAGAGTCCGGACCGGGGACGGAAGACAGCGATATCGGAGGTGCCATCCCCGTTATAATCTCCGGATTCGATGATATGGACGGGGGTAGGCGCGGGAGGACTCATGGTCGGGGTGGGCGCTCCGGGATCAGGTGTCGGTGTCGGGGGACCGGTGGTGGGGGTAGGTGCAGGGGGGACATACTCGGTGGTGAATGCCTTCATCACCGCCATATGAGTACATCCGGATGCCCGTGAATCACCGGACACAATCGGAGGAACCGAATTGAGAGGAGTAAATACTTCACTATCAAAGACAATACCTTCGCTATAAGCCTGAGACTCCGACCCTATATGAATCGTGGTATGCTGATGATCCATAAGCGTATTCGGCATGATCCAGTCATAGGGCTTGCTCCGGGGGGTAGTGGAGTTTGTATCCGTATCACCGTCCCTATCCCGCGGCCGGTGATCAGTCGCGTCAAGGTAGCTCTCAAAGGTACTGAACGGGGACTGACCATCGTATTGCAGGTTTAGATCTCCCCCCACAATAATATATTTATTGTTATCAAAGTTTACCGCCACATAATTTTTCAGCTGGCTGGCCTCACTTGTCCGCGTCTGAATGTCGTCATTACTACCCCCGGATTTCAGGTGAATACTCACAACCTGGAGATCGATATCCCCGGGGATATCGATTACCGCCCAGACAAAACTGCGGTTGGTGAGCTGAGAATCATTCCACTTTCCGCTGCTTTTAATCGGCCAGCGGCTGATAACCCCGTTAGGCATCGCCCAGTCACCGCCGATATCCGGTTCACAGTAATAATCAAAACCCAAGCCGAAGACTCTGTTGATAAATTCCGCGTGGGTAGTGCCGGAAGGAAGATTAAATTCCTGAATAAGTACAATATCGGGTTCTAACCCTTCAAAAATATTCTCGGCAGACTCACGATACCAATCACTGTAATCCGGAACCCCTGAGTTGAGATTCGCGGTCATGACTTTGATTATCTCCGAACGGCCGGTAACCGGCATCAGGGCGAGCACAACCAGAGCAACTAGAATCATCTGCAAGCAGGCCCGGCTAAAAATTCTCATACGGGATCTCTCCTCGGTTCCTAGATTAAAAAAAGGTGGGGCCATATTATCGCCTTGACCTGATATACATAGCCCTCGCTTTACTCGGGCAACTTTCAAAAATTCAGACAGGATAACAGGATTTACAGGATTGACAGGATTCTGGCTACAATTTTATCGAATCTTAATTTTACTCGTAAAATTAAGATCATTGAAATTCCGAAGTAAATTAGTGTCATAGCGTTAACTTATATCACACTCACCAGAGCTTAAAAAAACATTTTTCCATCAATCTCTTAATATTTTCCAATAATCTATCATTTTTCCTTTGCGCTGTAGCCGCCGCCCGGCAGCCGGGGTGGCTTAGACTGTGTTACAACCCCTAAAAAGTCATCGCGAGGAGCGCAGCGACGAAGCGATCTCAATTTGTGAACAAAAGATATTACTTGCCAACGGATTGAGATTGCTTCGTTCGGGGGTCTCGCAATGACAGAATAACATCCAAAATAGCAATTGTGACACAGCCTGGCTGACCCCGGCGCGGTATTTTTTCCGCGGTCAACGACCGCGGCTACAGCACCGGGTCATAAGCACAAGCGGACGGGGGTTCACTGAAATTATGCGCGTTGCCGCTACGCAACATTAACATAACTCATTGCTGTTCTTTGTATTGCGCCAGGGTGGTGCCGAAGGCACCACTCTTTACCAGCTTAAAAAGCAATCCAATAAGCTCTTTGAACTCCGCCAGAGTGGTATATGTCACAGTGCATTTGCTCTTATTCACCAGGTCGGAGATATCAATCTCATCTCCCAGCAGGTCTTTTACCCCCTCGTCTTTCTCCGCGATCTGAAGCAGCAATTCCCGGTCTCCGCTCAACCAGCGATCATCGAGCCGGTTGGCCAGCTCTCTGGTCTCGGCTGAATTTAAATTATCATTGATAATCGCCCGGAAGAGCTTACGCATTAACTGCCGGTTCTTCAGTCTGAAAAAATATCGGAGATGGGTCTGCTTGATCTTCCCGCTTTCAAACGCTTTAATGACTTCCGGCGGTAAGACGTCAAAGACATTGATCGCCCGGCTCACCGTGGTGTGGGATTTGCCCACCACGTCGCCCAGTTCCCGGAAACTCGAAAAATATCCGGTCTCCCAGGCCAGCTTAAAACCCTTGCACTTTTCAAACGGGGTCAGATCCTTCCGGTTCTCATTGATCACCACCTGCCGCCGGATGGCCTCTTTGGGAGATATATCCTGGACGATGGCGGGGATCCCGATCCATTTCTGTCCCTCCGCCTCGAAGAGCATCCGGTAAGAGCGAAGCCTCCGTTCCCCATCGACCAGCTCGTACTTCCCCTCCCCCGCCGGCCGGACAATGATCCGAACCAGCAGACCGGCCAAAAGAATGGATTCACTCAGCTTCTTCAGCTCCTTCTCACCCACGCTCTGAACGCGGAGATGATCTGCGGGAATAGAGATCTCCTCCAGCGGTATACTCTTCAGCTTATCCATTTAAACCTCCATATTTTGATTGCATCAAAATATTAATTTTCACCAGGGGATAATAATAGTCTTTAAATACCATTTTCCGAACAAAATTTTACCCCACGATGAATGAAGTTCATTTTGCAGGGGGCACCCTAAGATACCAGAAAACCAGGGGTAATATTACGGGGGGCAGTCTATTGCTCTGGCGAATCCATAATCACTCAATCACTTGAGACCCTTCTTCGGAGAGGGATACAGAAAGCTAACGACTGAATGAAGCACCACAGTGAGATCATACACAGCCCTACTACAGGTTCCTCAATCTCTCTGTTGTTTGGATCTTCCGTGGTTCAAGCGTCACCACTCGATCACCGAGAGAGGATTCGAAGCGTCTCAAATCTTCACAGATCAGGTGCAAATCGGAATTAAACTGCTGAGTATGCTCCATGCGGAATCTCCGCACTTCTTTGACATATGGGTCCATCATGTTTTGTCTCCCAAGAAAGCGTCGGGCGATACGATTTCTGGGCATCCATACCCGGCGTTCTCGACGGCTTGTCGTATCATCATCTTAGTGAATGGGTCGTTGATGCGAGAAAAGTTCCATGTGACAATTAAGTCCATCCCCCCTATTGCGGCAACGGAAATATGTAGCGCATCTTCGGGGTATTTCTCCGGTATGCCGTGGGCGCTCAAAATATCCCGTGCCAACCGCTCTGCTTCCGGAGTTGTACTGAGTACCGGAAAAGAATTAATCGCTTCGAGGCGATTACGAGCAAGTTCAGGATCGCCTCTGCCAGCCTCCTTAACAACCAAAGCGGATACATAAGGCAACAGTTCACCAGAGAGCTGCAACCAGAACTCCTGTGTCGATTGCTGATGGCCGGCAATGACTACATCGCGACTGGCTCTCCCCGTATAGTAGCTGACTACACTTGTCTCAATATAAACCTTTCGCTTCATACTTATAAAATACTACTCGTCCGTTGATTTATCAATCAACTATCTACTATTTATGCACATACTCATCCCAAAAAACAAAGAAATCATCGAGTAATTTTATTCGCTCATCTTTATTTTTAACATTTTTCAAGACAATCGAGAGAGGTGCTCTCCAGCCGGCATCAGCACAGATATACTCATCGTTATCGTAATACCTTCGTCTCTCCATCTCCTCAACAAAATATTGCCGGATATTCTTCCGAGATGAATTCTAAGTCATTTAATCCTTCAGCAAAACTCATTGGCCATATCTGTCCGATCGGCCAGATATGGCCACTCATAAATATCCTTTGGTTGATTTGCATGATTTTGGTTCAATCTCTGATTGTCATTTTTTTTTTTTTGGCAAATTATGTATTTTATGTAACCGATTTTTTCATATTCCTGATGTCTTTTTCCTTTGTTTT
>CAKZYZ010000240.1 GCA_937885075.1 uncultured bacterium
CTTTTTGTTTTGGGGAAAATTCAAAGAATAAGGATGGAGTTTATGGCCTTTAACTTATAATGTCATATAGTAAATTCTATGTGATACTTTTCGAGCTTAAATTCTTTGAGAAATCCGGATAGAGCCAACAATCTCTATGCCGGGGATAAAGAGATCGGGTTTGTCTCCCGGAACGTCGGTCTTCTGGCCATGAATTTCATGCTGGCGGCGAAAGATCAGGGCTGGGATACCCACGCGATGGATGGCTTTGATATCGAAGCGGTGAGGGAACTCTTCGGACTGCCGGAAAAATATTTGCCGGTCATGCTGGTCGCCATCGGCAAAAAACTGCCGACCCAGGAACTCCTCCCCCAGGCTATGCGACGGAGTTTCGAAGATGTCTGTGAAGTACGATAACAAGAAAGTAATCAAATTTGGGGTTATTAAGGAGAGATTCATGAGCGTACCAGAGGATATGATTGGTCCGAATGGCTTAATGCAGACTGACAAAGATTCTAAATTAACGCCCGGTGAGAATTTGTACCGGATGCTTCAAACCGTGGCCGAAACCATTAATTCCACTCCGTCTCTGCGGGAGGAGTTAAAGGGCACCCAGGGATGGATCAACGCGGTCATCGGAATCAGAACCGATGATAACCGGATGCAGCAGGGAGTAATTATTAAAGATGGGAAGATTACCGTTATCAAGGATAAGCTCCCGGAAGACGCCGGGGCGACCCTGGTCTTTGCCACGGAACAGGACCTGATTGACTACCAGACTGCCACCGCGGATGATATCTGCCGAATGATTCTTGCCAGTCGGGTGCGGGTGGAAGGGAATCAGGCCCTCTACGGCTACTTCAACTATCTGGGGACTCTGCTCTCCGCCCGGGATGATATTGACACCTCTCAAGCTCAAGCTGAAGAACACCATAAAGAGAATTTGCGTCTGGCGGAAAAGGCCGGTAAACCCGACCGCCGGATCCGAACCGAGCGAATAGCGGGTCGGCTGAAAGCCGAAAATGTCGATCCCGGCGTTAATTGGCTGGATGACCCTTACCTGGCGGGATACAGTCTCGATGACTTCCCCCGGCTGAAGCAGTTCAAAGACGATCACCTCAATACCCTCCCCGAGGTCTCCGCGGAGCAGGGAAAGCTCCTGACCGATTACTTCATTGAGCATGGTTATGAGACAAAAAAGGATGGGACCCCCTGGGATCCTAACCTCCGCTCGGCGGAGGGATTCCATTATCTTATGACTAACAAGAAACCGGTCATCCGTCCCAATGGTCTGCTGGCCGGAACCTTCACCCCTAATCCGATCTGCGGGTCGGTAACCCAGCCTTATACAATAGGCTGGTCGATCTGGGGTGAGCTGAGAACCATCCATGGCCGGGAGCTGGACCCCTATGATATCTCCAGCGAGACGATTGAAACCCTCCATAAGCATGTCTTCCCATTCTGGATGCACCGTAATCTACACCAGCGATGGATAGAAGATTTTAATTATCCGTTGCCCGCTCGGATCGCCGACCGTCTCTTCTGCCTGAATTTGTGGAGCCTGGTCTCCCTGCACCCGGGGAGTCCGGGCTTTGAAAAGGTAGTGAAGATGGGGCTCAAAGGGATCAGGGAGGAGATCGACCGGGAACTCAAAAGCGATCCGGGAGCCGACCGGGAGAAGAAGAACACCCTCAAAGCGATGAAGATAAGCCTGGATGCCGTATCCGCCTATACCCGGAATCTGGCCCAGCAGGTTGGGAGAGAGGTGGAGATGGAGACCGACCCCCGGAGAAAGAGAGAACTGGAGCGGATAGAGTGGACTCTTCTCCATGTTCCGGATAATCCCGCCCGCACCCTGGAGGAAGCGGTTCAGTCAATCTGGATCATGTTTATCGGGATTGGGCTGGACAACATGGATGATGATGTCGCCCTCGGTCGGCTGGATCAAATCCTGCAGCCCTACTTCGAGGCGGATATAAAAAAGAAGTCTTCCAAACAGGAACGGGAAGACTACATCAAGCATACCCTCGAGGTGGTCGGATGTCTTTTTATGAGGATCACCAGTCACAGGATCGGCGCCCCGACGATCGCCTCATGGCAGAACTCCGGCGCGCCACCTACATCCTCAACCGTAGTTGGAGGCGTCAAGCCGGATGGAACGGATGGGGTGAACGATATGACCTACATTGTTTTGAAGGTAGCCGAAATGTTATGCTTGAATGATCCTGATATGGACGCGCGATATATGCCCGGGGTTAACAGCAGGACCTATCTTAAACGGGTATGCGAGGTGAATTATATAACATGCGGAACGCCGGCTATCCACAATGATGAAGCCGTAATCAAGGCCTGGAGTCAATATGATGGATGGGCCATCGAAGACATACGGGACTGGGTGCCCTGTGGTTGCGTGGAACCCGTCCTCTCCGGCAAACACCTCGCCTGCACCGGCGATGTCGACTCCAACCTGATGGCGCCTTTCGCGATGGCTCTCAATAATGGTTACCATCCGGTAGCCATGTGGCACCTCGGCCCCAAGACCGGTCAGGTTGAAGATTTTAAGACTTTTGAAGAGTTCTACAGCGCTTTTCAAAAGCAGTTTGAGTTTATATATGAACAAGCCCTGATCGGCTCCAGGCAGTTACTCAAAGTTCACCAGCAGCTCATGCCTTCACCGTTATATTCCACTATTATGGAAGGGTGTGTCAGGAAAGGAAGGGGGATAACCCGCGGAGGAGCAAAATACAATTCTTCCGGGGCTTCTCTCATCGCGCTCTCGGATGTCATAGATTCGTTAATGGTGATCAAGAAGCTGGTCTTCGAAGAGAAAAAGTTCACCTTCAGGAAATTGAAAGAAGCCATCGATAATAACTTTGAGGGATATTCGAAGATCCACGCGCTGGTCACAACCGCTGTTCCGAAATTCGGATCCGGCGACCAGGAAGCCGTGGATATGGCAAACCGTGTCATCGGTATGGTCGCGGATTATCTCCATAAACAGGACAATGGCAGGGGCGGTCACTATTCCACCGGTTATCGGACTAACAACAACCATACAGTTTACGGCAGAGTCTCCGGCGCGTCACCGTCCGGCCGGCTCGCCGGTAAGCCTTTTACATCAGGACTCACCCCCAGTCCCTTGGCTTCAAAAAACATATTGGATAATCTGATTGACGTCGCCAAACTTGATCCCCTGAACTGTGACAACAGTTACACCCTTAATGTCCGGCTGGCATTTCCAAAAACCCGAACCCATGAACAAAATGTTGATCAGGCAACCGATTATACCAAGACCTACTTTGAGCGGGGTGGTATGCAATTGCAGTTCAACATGGTGGATGCCGACACGCTGAAAGACGCCATGGCGCATCCTGACTACTATCCCGATCTTATATGTCGGGTCTCCGGGTACACCGGCTACTATGTGCAGATGCAGCGTGATCTGCAACTGGAGATCATTGGCAGGACAGAATTTGAAATCTAAAGAGAGATCTCGACCGCCGCTGATCGTGGATATTGAGGGGAACTCGCGGGAAGATGGCCCGGGAATCCGATCCGTCATCTTCTTCAAGGGCTGTCCCTTAAACTGCCTCTGGTGTCAGAACCCGGAGAGCAAGAAGAAAGAGGCGGAGTTATGGTGGGATCGGGAAAAGTGTATCGGGTGCGGGGATTGTATCAAGGTCTGCCCGGCAGAAGCGATCTCGGAAGACAATCCTTTCTTCATTGATCGGAATCTCTGTGCGCTCTGCCTTAGATGCGTGGAAGTATGCCCCTCTACCGCCCTTCGCCGGGTTGGGCGAGAGATGACTGTGGAGGAGATCGTCCGGGAGGTAGTCAGTTACAGACCGTTCTTCGATACCTCCGGGGGCGGCGTAACTTTATCCGGGGGTGAACCGACCCTTCCGATTGAATTTACTTCGGTCTTACTGAAAAGATTTAAGGAGGAAGGGATTCATACGCTCCTGGAGACCGCGGGTCTCTTTGACTTCGGAGAGTTCGAATCGCTCCTCCTCCCCTATCTTGATATGATATACTTCGACATCAAATTCATCGACCCCCGGGAACACGAACGTTATTGCGGAGTTGATAATGAACGGATCCTGGAAAATTTTCTCTTACTGCGCGCCCGATCCCGGACCGGACATTTTGAGTTAATTCCCCGTACGCCTTTGATCCCCGGAATAACCGACCGGGAGACAAATATTCAAGCGCTCACGGATTTTTACAGTCACCACCAGGTACGAAAGACTATACTTCTACCCAACAACCCGGCCTGGATTCAAAAACTTGCCCGAATTGGCCGAAAAGATCCCTTTAAGAACAAGAATCCCATCCGAAAGTTTTATGATCCGGAAAACGAAAAAAGAATCAGAGAGTATTTTTTAAAGCATGGAATCGAAGCCAGTTTTGGATAAAAATCATCTCGTAAACACGGTAAAGGGATAGTCCTTAACTGAAATGAATTTTTACCACGAAGGACACGAAGATCACGAAGTTTTTAAAAAATTTGCTGGATTAAATTTCTCTCAACTACTCTTCGTGTACTTCGTGACCTTCGTGGTTAATCAATTCGTTGTTCCTGATAATATTTTCAAAATATATTTTCGAGCATCAGATAGGGGGTAACCATGGTAAGGAAAAATCCAGATTATAAGCTGAATATAGCAGAGAATATGAACCGGTATAATGAAGTCCTCTCCATATCCAGCCGGGCTGATCGTGAGCTTCCTCCTTCTTACCTAACCAGCAGAAAAGAATTTGAGACCTTTGTTTTTATGACGTCTATTGCCGGGGATCATCCGGTTGAAATCCCGGAAAATCGTCGGGAAGAATATGATAAAATCCGAAAATATTTATACTCTAAAATCGAATCCACGGTAATTTCTCGATCTTTCAAAACTACTTATAAAGGCGAGGTCGCCTATCATGAGGTAACCGCCGGCTTGATAGGCAGACCCTTTCAGGTATTTTTAGAGAATTTTGATCCCGCCGTGAACTGGGGCAAAAATTTAGCGGGATATCTTGGAGGTGAATTGGCGGTGGATGAGGTCAATGAAAAGGACCAGGCGGTCTTGCTGAGAGAAAGAATGGTCTTGAAGACCCCCTGGTACGCGGTGGGATCTCCCCACCTGGATATGTCTAAATATGAGTACACTCAGTATGAGAGGGATTCGGTCAAAGTTAACTGGGTTGTCGCGAAATCTGAAAACAACTCGGTTCTTCTTGATATCGGTTATCTGCGGTTCATGAGATACGTCTCGGAAAACTCAAACCATCCGGAAGAAAGAACCCTGGCAATATTTAACAGTATTCACAGGATCAATGGGGGATGTATCATAAATATCCTTCCGGGATTCCTGCAGTCAATGATGCTCTTGATAACATTGAAAGATATGTTTTCAAGTTACATAAGAAAATATCAAAAAATTTTATGCCCTGGCAAAGGAGAAAAAATAAAATCATGAAAAAAACAAAACTCGGACCCACAACATTGCTCTTCCCCATGCCGGCTCTCCTGGTAGGGACGGTAGTGGATGGCAAGGTGAATTTCATGACCGCAGCCTGGTGCGGGATCGCCAATCAAAAACCGCCCGCGATCTCAGTCGCGATCCGGAAGTCGAGACTCTCGTTAAAGGGGATCCAGGAGAACGGAGTATTCTCCATCAACGTCCCCTCCGTGGAACAGGTTAAAGAGGTGGACTTCTGCGGAATCTACTCCGGGAGAAAGAGAGATAAATCTCAGCTCTTTGAGGTCTTTTACGGCGATCTTGAAAACGTGCCGCTCATCAGAGAATCTCCCTTAAATCTGGAATGTACGGTCCTCAACACCATGGATATCGGTACCCATGACCTCGTGATAGGAGAGATTATCCAGACCCATGTCACGGATTCCGTCCTGAACGAAGGAGTCCCGGACCCGGAGAAGATCAATCCTCTGATCTATTGTACGGGTAGTTCGGGGGGCTACTACGCCCTGGGCGCTCATGTGGCCAAAGCGTTTCACGTGGGGAAAGATGTTTGACAGAACCAATAAATAAGAAAGAGGAGATGAAAAATGGAAAATCAGAAAATCAAGAAAGACTGGAAATACTATTTGGGCATGACCCTCTTTATCTACTGCTGGATACCGTATATCGTCTCCGGGGCAGTGCTATTTTTTAATGTCCCTCTCGGAAAGCTTATTGGGATTATGGCCGCCTTTATCGCCTCCTCCGAGATTTCATTCGCCATCAGTGTCGTTCTTCTCGGCAAGCCGTTCATAAAGATGCTCAAGGCGAAATTCAAAGAGAAATTTCTTCGCCATAAATCCCCCGGTCCGGAAAAACCTATCAGCAAAACGCGCCACTATATCGGTATAATTCTATTAATCCTGAGCTTTATCCCCTGTTTCGTCGTTGAGATATCCCTCTTCTTCGGATATCCGAAGACAGATGAAGGGCATGTGGTCATGTATCTGAGCGTAATAGCCGGTTACACGATCTTCATAGTAAGCCTCTTCATATTGGGCGGTGATTTCTGGGACCGCCTGAAGAGACTCTTCCAATACCAGGGCAAGAGTCCAGTACCAGTTGAAAATTAGGTTAAACTCAGATCTCACCCCTACCCCATCAAAGTGATCAAAAGGAGAATAACAAGAGGGAGAAATCGCCATGAACAATAAACAATGGGCGGCACGAAAAGTAGTAGTGGTCGGCGCGGGCGATGTGGGATCTACCTTTGCTTATGCCCTGGCCCAGAGTGGATTAGCTGACGAAATCGTTCTGATAGACCAGAATCGTGACCTGATGAATGGGCAGATCCTTGATCTGTCTCACGGGTTTACCTTCTTCCCCACGGTTCAAATTCATGCCGGGGAGATTACTGATTATTCCGATGCACACATTATCGTAATCACGGCCGGGTCAAAACAACGCCCGGGCGAATCCCGAATTAACCTCCTTCAGAGAAATGCGTTAATTATGGAGCAGATTGTCGGAGATATAGTGGATCAAAATTCACCAGCTGTGATAGTTGTAGTCAGCAATCCGGTAGATATACTTACCTATGTCGCCCTCAAGAAATCGGGGTGGGCCCGCGGCCGGGTGATCGGATCGGGCACTGTACTGGATAGCGCCCGTTTTCGTTATCTTCTAAGTCAGCATTGCAAGGTAGATGTACACAATATTCATGCCTACATTCTCGGCGAACACGGTGACAGCGAATTTGCGGCATGGTCTCTAACTCATATTGCCGGCATGGCCATCAATGAATACTGCCCAAGATGTTGCGGATGCGTTGATTGGGAGAAAGACCGCGGTAAAATAGTTCAAGCTGTCCGGGATTCCGCGTACCACATTATCAACTACAAAGGCGCCACCTATTTTGCGATCGGTCTGGCCCTGGTAGAGATTGTAAGAACGATTCTGCGCAATCAAAGAAGCGTGCTTACAGTCTCCACTCTCCTTGAGGGAGAGCATGGTTTAAAAGATGTTTGTTTGAGTGTCCCCAGCCTTATCACTCAAGAGGGGGTTGAACACATTATGGAATGCGCCCTATTGCCGGAGGAATTAGAATCCCTTTCCGGCTCATCTTCCGTCTTGCGTAGCGCGCTCGCGGAGATTAAACAAGCCTGAGCCGGGACGATTACTATGGCGAATCCACAATACCCATAAAAAAGAAAATAAAGGTAAGGTTTCAGTGAACCCCGTTGCCTTGTGCTCGTAGCGGCGACCTTCAGGTCGCCATCGTGTGGCAGCTTAAAGGCAGCCGCTACGAGAGGACAGGGTTTACTGAAAGCTTACTTTCCTTGAAGCCATCCGGCAGCTTATGGAACCACCCGAGCCGTCACCCGCACCGGCGCCCGAGCCACCCCGCCGACGGATTGGATTTCAGGTGAGGGAGAAAAAGAAGAAATACCGCGGCCAAAAAATCGCCGGCAAGAAAGGGTAATCTTAATTAAGCCGGAGCAGACGGGTGAGAGTAATTTTTCAATACTCCAACCCCCCAGTACGCCCTGGGAATCAGAATCAAGCGCATAAAACAGAAAATAAAGAAGGACAAGAAGAAGCTATATCGGGGAGTTAACCAGGGTTATCAAAGGGCTATGAGCCCCTTGTCGAAGTTTTATTTTGGGCACTTCTCAGGCTATTTTCGTGTTTATCTGTCAATAGCCCGGGGACGGGTTTTATCCCGGGCTCTTTCCGGCATGACCGCCGCTTATTCGCTTTTGTGCCAGCCGATTCCGCGCTATCCGTATGGCGGTATGAAGCTTCCGCTTGAGCAGTTTCTTGGAAGGCAACTCCGTCATATAAGCGGCCACTCTAATATTCCCCCGGTTAAGGCGAAGTAACGTTATCTGCTCCTCTGACTTGCCGGCACATAGAAAGATCGGAAGAGCACACGTCTGAACTCCAGTCACACTGATATATCTCGTATGCCGTCTTCTGCTTGAAAAAAAAAAAAAAAAACAAAAAAACAAAAACAAAAAAACAGAAAAAAAAAAATATTCGTGGCTTACGCCAAGAGAATTACTCGTCATTGTGTTAGTGTATGTCACACAGCCG
>CAKZYZ010000241.1 GCA_937885075.1 uncultured bacterium
GAATGACGCGGATAACGTAAGCATATAGGTGGGATAGAAGGGCAGTACATGAGGCGAGACAGTTTCAGATTTTACTATTTTTTATTTAATTTATTTATTTTTTTTTTGTCTATTTTTTTTTTTCAAGCAGAAGACGGCATACGAGATATATCAGTGTGACTGGAGTTCAGACGTGTGCTCTTCCGATCTATGATAGGTGCTTGGCCTGGCGTCCCCAGCTACTCCAATGCTTACATGGATGGTCTCATTGATGAAGTTGCCATCTATGATCGGGCACTATCTCCAAGTGAAATCCTCGCTCACTATCAAAGCTCCGAGCATTATTGCGCTGGAATTCCGTCAATTATCACGCCAACTCCCGTCACACCACCACCTTCTCCAACGCCCACATGTTCTATCTGCTGTGGGGCGGTTACCCCGACTCCGACTGCGCCTTCTAATAATCGAACACCTACACCCTGGCCCGCTCCATCCATAACTCCTCCAACCGGTGCTACCTGCACGCCGGCATCTCCCGAACTGGTCTTGACGGCGGATCCGATCTCGGGGTACGTGCCTCTAACAGTTGATTTCGCGGCCACTGTCTTCGGCGGAGACCGGATACAATACTACCGGTGGGATTATAACGGGGACGGGATCTGGGATTATATATCTCCGACCTCGGCGCGAAGCTCCCGGACCTACAGCACCGCGGGGGTTTATCAGGCCATCTGCGAAGCGGAAGACGCGCTGGGAAGAGTTGCCCGAAATTCCGTCTATGACATCAATGTTTACCAGGGTACGGCGCCTACTATCGTCCTGGCTACGGCCGATCCGGAATCCGGCCCCGCGCCTCTGTCAGTCAGCCTGGATGGCCTCATCCAATCCCAGCACCAGATTATCTGTTATCTCTGGGATTTCCAGGGGGACGGCAACATAGACTATCTCTCCCTGGATTCCCCCGCTGTCGATCACATCTACGGTGAAACCGGCGGTTACGACGCGGAACTGAGCGTAATCGATGACGAGGGACTGCTCACCAGTGACACAGTCTATATCCAGGTTTCAGCCGGGGGAGAACCGCCGCTGGCGGAAGCCCACGCTAATCCCGTCTCCGGTGAAGTCCCGCTGACAGTGAATTTTTCCGGGACCGGCTCCCTTTCGGAGAATATTGTGCTCTATGAATGGGATTTCGATAGCAATGGCGAGTATGACTGGAGTTCCCAGAGTAACGGCGCCACTGCTCATAAATATACCCTGGCGGGATCCTATCAGGCCACGCTGCGGGTGACTGACAATAGCGGGCTGACCGGAAAGGACACCATCGACATCTCCGTCACCGCGCCCTCGAATCTCAAAGTCTGGATCTCCACTCCGAAGGACGGTCGGACGGTATCTGGTAACGCGGTTACCGTGCGGGCCAATACCGCCCCCGGCAGCCTGGCGAAATGGGTCAAGCTGCAGTATAAAGCAACCGCCGCGGCAGAATGGACGAATATAGCGCCATCGATCTATCCGCCTCCCCATAGTTTCTCAGCTGGCTGGGATACTGCCGCGCTAACTCCCGGCACATATAATCTCCGGGCCGTGGCATCCGACACCTCCGATATCCTTGTTGATTCGGACGTGATCACCGTTATGGTGGTGAGCTCCAATGCCGATCTCAGCGAATCGGTCGACCGGGATGGGAATGTGATAAAACGGGAGTT
This sequence comes from uncultured bacterium, assembly GCA_937885075.1. Lineage (GTDB taxonomy): Bacteria > Auribacterota > Erginobacteria > Erginobacterales > Erginobacteraceae > CAKZYZ01. The sequence continues at coordinate 1,689 of CAKZYZ010000241.1, forward strand.
AATCTCCCGGGAGGAGTCCGCCCTGGTGGAGATAACCGGTGGCGGGTCGGTCCTTATCCCCTATGGAGCGCTCGCGGGCGACGGCACGGTGGTCCTGGAAGACGTGACCGCTTCCCCTTATGGAAGGGCCAAAAGCCGCTCTCAGTCGGATCTCTTCTGCTTCACCAGTTTTGAACTGGATGGCACATCCGGGCTGAGCAAGCCCGCCCTGCTGAGCATCAGTTACCCGGATGATGATTCTGACGGTATCGTAGATGGCACCGCCATCTCTGAGAGCGATCTGAAGATCTTCAAATACAACGATTCCGCGTCTGAGTGGCAGATGCTCCCGGACTGCACGGTCTTCCACGAGGGGAATTTTGTTCAGGCCCGGATCATCTCGGAGGGGGATTATGCCCTGGGGGCCCGATACGCGTTGCCGGAGATGCTCCATATTGACTCCGGTGATTATAACGGTGACGGAACAGCCGACATCGGAATATTCCGGGAGAATTCGGGTCTCTGGGCCATCCGGGGGATCACCCGGGTATATTTCGGGACAGGTTCCGATCTCCCCGTCTCCGGAGATTACAACGGGGACGGATCGAGCGATATCGCCATCTTCCGGTCAGGGCCGGGGCTCTGGGCGGTCCGATCCGTTACCCGCTCCTACTTCGGCGGCAGCGCCGACATCCCTATCCCGGGGGACTTTGATGGCGACGGATCGAGCGATATCGGTATCTACCGGGCGGCGTCAGGACTCTGGGCTATCCGGGGTGTAACCCGAACCTACTTCGGAACTCTTGGTGATATCTCTGTTCCCGCCAACTATGCTGCCGACCTGGCCCGGGAGATCGCGATCTATCGTCCGGGGTCGGGACTCTGGGCAATCCGTGGTATCACCCGCTCCTACTTCGGTGGAAGCGAGGACATCCCCGTCCCGGGAGATTTCGATGGAGACGGCACCTGCGACATCGGCATCTATCGGGCGGAGTCGGGACTCTGGGCAATCCGGAACTTCACCCGATCCTACTTCGGAGGCGCCTCCGACATCCCCATCTCCGCCGATTATCTCGGCACCGGATCGGCTATGATCGGGATTTTCCGTCCCGCCTCCGGCTTATGGGCCATAAGAGGAATTACCCGGGCTTACTTCGGAACCAGCGGCGATCAGCCTGTAAGCAGATAACTCATTCCACTCCTCAATTATTGCTTGAGATGCTCTTGCATCACAAATCATACAATTCCTGACGATCGTCAGGAATTGTATGATTTTTGGAATAAATATATAATATCAGTAATTATATTGTCTAAAAGAACTTTAGATAGCCCAGCGGATTGAGGTTTTATGCCACAGAGGGCCGCCTTCAGGCACATCATCTTACATGACGGCGTTTTAATCCGCCGGCATCTAACCTGCCGCCTCAAGGCGGGTGTGGTCGAGTTGATAATTATCTGCCGGGTAATTTCCGGCGGTAGGCTTGGATTAACTTCCGGGCGATTTCTCCCCCCCAGTCCGCGGGCAATAATTTGGTCGGGAGTTGGGGGTCACGGGAGAGAACCGCCTGATAATCCCAGGTCATTTGTTTCGTATATTGCTGTAATAAAGTAGAATCCGTGTTGCCGGATTCTTTCATTTCTTTTATTTCCTTTTCAATTCCAATTAATCTTTCAGTCCAATCCCGGTGAAATTTAATATATCTATTATTGATATTATCAAGATCCCAGAATTCGGCTGCGATCTCTTCCCCGGAGAGTCCTTCAAAATCTTCCACCAGTAACTGATAAACGAAATCCAATAGCTTTAATTTTCTCAGATAAATCCTGATCTCTTTCCTGAAATCATAAGGGGAGATCCATACGCTCCTCTGTGCTTTCCCAAACCCCAGAGAAATAAGATACGCCCTCAGGTACTTACGAAGCTGAGCTTTTTTTTCCGGGACATCGAAGATGACCAGTCGCCATTTGTTATCCCAGGGGGGTCTAGGTTTAACGGAATCAGCTCGGTGCTTTTCTAAGATGGCTTTGCCCCGGGCGGTTAATTTGAGATGTATCTTCCCTTCGCGCTCAAACTTCTCAATCAATCCCTGTTTTTCTATTCGATTGATAGTTGTATAAAAACTATTCTGAGAATAATGAGAAGAGAACCTCATGAGCATATACGGATTGAGGAGAACGGATGTACATTCTTCCAGGGTGAGTAATATCAGTTCTTTAAATGTCGGCATCTGCAACCATCCATGTAAATTACAATTAATAAAAGTAATAAATCATACATATTCTGACGATCGTCAGAATATGTATGATTTATTATTAACGGGCTGTCAATGATAATATATGTTAATCTGAATTATTGTTACTCAGGAGCCGGGAGAGAGAAACTAAATGCCGGTATTTTGTTGTCAATTCCGGCTCTGGTATTATCAATTCCGACTTTGGCATTTAGTGTCTGAACGAAAACCCCGAACACTAAGTCATTGCGAGGAGGGACGACGAAGCAATCTGCTTTGTTTGTGAGGAGATTGCTTCGTCGCTCCGCTCCTCGCAATGACAAATCAAATGAAAATCAGGGTTTTCGGTCAGGCACTATTTGGGTCTGGGATCCAATTAGTTCTTGTTGTAATATCTTTTATTCGCTATTTTAGAACTTCAACTACAGATTTTGAACAATGAAAGTAATTGAATATAATTCAAATTCCCACTTGCTGATTAAGAAGAGACTGGAAGCTGATGCGTTTCCGGCGGATAAACTTCGGCTGGTGCGAGAGATCGTCGAGAAAGTAAGGGGAGGGGGTGATCGGGCGCTGAGAGAGTTGACGCTCAAGTTTGATGGAGTGAAGATACGGGATTTCTCCGTCAACTCTTCAGAGCTCCGTTCCGCGGGGAGACTGCTTACTCCGGAACTTCGGGAGACTTTCAGACGGGTGGAAGATAATATCCAGAGATATTATTCTCTGACTTTGAATGAATCCTGGAGGGAGAAACGGGGAGATGGGATGACCTGGGGCGAGATGGTAAACCCGATTGAGAAGGTGGGGGTATATATTCCCGGGGGGAAAGCGCCGTTGATCTCCTCCGTCTTTATGTCCGTGGTCCCGGCAAGGCTGGCAGGTGTACCCCGGATTGTTCTGGTTACTCCGCCGCGAAGTGATGGATCTATCAATCCTTATACCTTAGCTGCCGCGAAGTATTTAGGGGTCCGGGAGATATATAAATGCGGCGGCGCCCAGGCTATCGCCGCGCTGGCTTTCGGCACCCGATCGATCCCGAAGGTCGATAAGATCGTGGGACCGGGAAATATCTATGTCACACTGGCGAAGAAAGAGGTATTTGGATATGTGGATATCGACGGTCTGGCCGGACCGAGTGAGATAGCTATCCTGGCGGATGGAAAGGCGAATGACCGGTATATCGCGGCCGATCTGCTGGCTCAGGCAGAGCACGGGGAAGGGGGATACTCGATCCTTATTACAACCTCAAAAAAATTGATTGATCGGGTAGATAAGGAAGTCAAGCGGATGCTGATCCGGCTTGATCGAAAGCAAATCCTGAACCGGACGCTCAATAAAAGCACGTTCCTGATTAAGGTTAAAAGTATTCGGGATGGCATCGAACTTCTCAATCAGATCGCTCCCGAACATCTTGAAATAATGACAGCAGATCCGGAACAGGTCGTCTCCCGGATTAAAAATGCCGGCGCGATCTTTCTCGGAAAATTCAGCCCGGTCGCCGCCGGGGACTATGTCGCGGGGCCAAGCCATGTCCTCCCGACCGGTGGGAGCGCGCGGTTCTTCTCTCCGCTCTCTGTCACGGATTTTCAGAAGAAAAGCAGCATAATAAATTATACCCGGAGATCACTTAAGAACGATCTGCCGGTATTAAAAACCATCGCTGAGTTGGAAGGTCTTGACGGCCATCTACTCTCTGCCACTATTCGGGTTAATCCGATTTCATCGGATTAGTTTTGAAAAAAAGTCAGAGTTGGTATTGATAGCAGCGCGATAATATATTTCCGGAATTCTCATTACCGGCAAAAAAAGATTGTTTAAGGGGAAAACAGGTGAGCTATTTTCGTTCCAATATTGATGATCTGGAAGCATACGTGCCCGGATTCCAGCCGAAGGGCGGCGGGTTTATCAAGCTCAACACCAATGAGAATCCCTACCCACCGGCGCCTGGGGTGTTTCAGACTCTACGCGACTTTGATCCGGAACGTCTCCGCCGGTATCCTGATCCGGTCTCTTCGAGACTCAGGGAGAAGATTGCCGATCTGTATGGGTTTGATCCGGAGAATGTGATCGTCGGAAATGGATCCGATGAACTCCTCGCGATGGCCCTACGATGTTTTGCCGGCGCGGGAGACCGGGTTCTCTATCCTCGCCCGTCTTATAGCCTCTACGGAGTGCTCTCCCGAATACAGGGGGCGGAACCGGTGGAGATGGCTCTTGAGGAAGATTTTGGCTTGAGTGAAGAGTTCATCAAAGCCCCGGCGAGATTGAAGTTCATTGCCAGCCCCAATTCTCCTACCGGTACTGTCTATCCGGAGAGGGTGATAGAACGTCTGGCGAATGAAACAGATGGAGTAATTGTAGTTGATGAGGCTTATGCTGATTTCTCGGATGAGACCGCGCTGCGACTGGCCGGTAAACTCCCTAATGTCATGGTTCTTCGGACCTTCTCCAAGTCATACAGTCTGGCGGGATTAAGGGTTGGTTACGCGTTCGGCGCTCTGGAACTCATCGCGGGGATGATGAAGGTTAAAGACTCCTATAACATGAACACCATCAGCGCTCTATTGGCTGAAGCCGCGCTTGACGATCAGGAATATTTCCAGGAGAAGGTCGGGCTGATCAAGGCGGAGAGAGGCATCTTGCGGGAAAAACTGGAAGAACTTAATTTCCAGGTCTCTCCTTCCGGGGCCAATTTTCTATTCTGCCGTCCCCCGGAGGGCAAGGCGAAGCTGATATTCAAGGAGTTGCTGGAGAAGAAGATCCTGATCCGATATTTTGACAGACCACTTCTTAATAACTACCTGAGAATAACTATCGGCACCAGGCAGGAGATGGATTCTTTAATTTTGGCTCTGGAAGAGATAGTAAGGACATAGCGCCTTTGGCGCCACCTCGTAGTGCCCCGCCTAGGCGGGGCACTACGAAGGCAGGACTGAAGTCCTGCACTACGAGCTTATTGTCCCGAGACTTAATATAAAACAACACGGGATCCCGAATTATTTCGGGAAAATTCCGAAGCAGGAACATATCCCTCGCTTTACTCGGGCAACTTACAACAATTCAGACAGAATAGTACGTTGTAGAAAAAAGACGTTGAAACTCACAAGAATAACCTAACGCTTCGCCTATTCTAATATTTTTCTGAGGTGATATTATGTTTAAAACAGTAGAGGCTACAATCGAAACGAGTGGAAAAATCAGTCTTGTTGAGCCGATTCATTTGGCTCATGCATGCCGTGCGATTATAACCATAATAGAAGAGCCTGAGATTTCTGAAACCGCATTACTCAGCCAGCAATCTCTATCGAAGGATTGGGAACGCCCTGAGGAGGATGCGGCATGGTCACACCTTCAACAGGATCTTATTTTTGCACAGCAAAAATAAGATTAACCAGAGAATATTATAGGGAAAAGCGCAATGAGAAAACGAGCAGCCGAGATTAAGAGGAAGACAAACGAGACTGACATTACACTCAAATTAATACTGGAGGGGGAGGGCAGGAGTACTATCTCAACCGGGATACCTTTTTTAAACCATATGCTGGAACTCTTTACCAGGCATGGCCTCTTCACGATCAGACTGAAGGCAAAAGGGGATCTGGAGGTTGATTTTCACCATACGGTCGAAGATGTTGGAATCTGCCTGGGGCAGGCTTTTGCCCAAGCTCTCGGGAATAAACGAGGCATCCGACGTTATGGGGAAGCTACCATCCCGATGGATGAGGCGCTGGCCGCGGTCACGGTTGATGTCAGCGGGCGGAGTTTCCTGGTTTATAACGCGAAGATCAGACGGATAAAATTAGGTGATTTTAACATTGGACTGGTCAAGGAGTTCTTACGGGCTTTTACCGATCAGGCGGACCTGGCTCTGCATATCAATCTCCTTTACGGAGAAGATATCCACCACTCCATCGAGGCGATCTTTAAAGCCTTCGGTCGGGCTATGCGTCAGGCGGTTGAGATTGATCCAAGGGTAAAGGGAATCCCGTCGACAAAAGGAATTTTATAAAAAGTTGGAGTGTTGGAATAATGGAGTACCGGAGTAATGGAATGGCGGCTGCTTTTGCCTAGCCCCCATCACTCCAGAACTCCATCACTCCCGGTTGCTATCAAATTAATATTCTACCGATCATAATACTATGCTTGTAATACCCGCAATTGATGTCAAATCCGGCCGCTGCGTGCGTCTCTTTCAAGGGTTGGCCGACCAGGAGACCGTCTACGGAGAAGATCCGGCTCTAATGGCCCGGAAGTGGGTGGGCGAGGGGGCGGAGTTTCTCCATGTCGTAGACCTTGATGGCGCTTTCGAGGGGTATCCGAAAAATTGGGAGACGGTCCAAAAGATAATCAGTTCCGTAAATCTTCCTATTGAGCTGGGCGGCGGCATTCGTTCCCCGGAGATGGTTGAAAAGCTCCTCAGCGGCGGTGTGACCAGGGTAATTATCGGAAGCCGGGAGATCGGAAGAGCACACGTCTGAACTCCAGTCACACTGATATATCTCGTATGCCGTCTTCTGCTTGAAAAAAAAAAATAACAATACAACTCCCACACACCTCGTATTGGCACCTTTGACACATCCCCATTCCACCTCTCTCTCTCCTTCACAC
>CAKZYZ010000242.1 GCA_937885075.1 uncultured bacterium
TTTGTCAAGCAGAAGACGGCATACGAGATATATCAGTGTGACTGGAGTTCAGACGTGTGCTCTTCCGATCTACTGGACTGGTAAGCTCCAACTACCGGAAAATCCGATGAGCGGGTATAGCCGATAAGATAAGCTGAACCGGCCACCACCGATACACCCCGGGCATAATCACTGCTCCCTCCTCCCAGGTAAGTCGCGTACTCCAGGGTCAGGTTGGGCGGGGTCGGGGTCGGCCCCGCCGGGGTCAGAGTAGGACTTGGCGTCAAGGTTGGACTAGCGGTCGGAACCCCGGTCGGAGTGGGAGACGGGGTTGGGGGCATTGATGGCGTCGGGGTCGGAGTTAGAAATCCCACCGGAGTCGGCGTCGCGGGAGGGGTAACGCTCGGGGTGGGAGAGGGAGTCGGGGTATGAAATCCGACCGGGGTCGGGGTGGCGTTGGAAGGGATACCCCGGATAATTATATCATCCAGAGCGATATTCCCCTGTGTCTTATTAAGGGTGAACCTGATCTGATCGGTCGGGTTGTATAAATTGATCGGCCCCACGGTTACCCCCGCCGATGAGTCCGGCAGGTAGGTGAACTCTCCCAGAGGGTACCATGCCCCGTCATAATGATCCTCAACCAGCAGTGATGTGGTATCATCGGTAGCGCTCCCCCTCATCCAGAACTGGAGCGAGGTGGCATCATAGAGGGTGCGCGTGGTAATCTGAGCGCCATCTGTACTCAGCTTGATCGACGGCGAAGATCTGCCATAATATCCGACGCTGGTAAAGGTATCGGAGTCTAATCCACAGCCGGTGAAAGTCCAGCCCGAAGGCCGGGCCCCGGTATCAAAGCCATTAAAACCTTCATCGACCACAATATCCCGGGAGTTGTCGACATGGTAGGATTTCAAGATCGGCCGGTGGGTGATACCAGCGTAATAGAGATCGTCATACTCGATGGGGGGAACCGCCGAGAGGGGAACAAAGACGTGGGTATCGAAAACATTCCCGGCCGTGAAGGTCTGGAATGAGGTGTAGGCCTGCCCGATATTGGTAGTGATATGCCTTTCGGTCAGCAGGCTATTGGGCATGATCCAATCATAGGGATTGGTCCTCGGATCGGTGGAGTTGGTATTACTGTTCCCGTCCCGGTCCATCGGGATATAGTCATTGTAGTCGAGGTAGGACGAGAAGATGTTCAGGCTCGACTCATCACTGGTCTGACGGGAATAGCAGTTCAAATCACCGGCCAGGACCGCGTAATGGCTCTGCATATCGAAGTTGGCCTGCATGTAGTCTTTCAGCTGTCCGGCCTCATCCTCCCGGATCACCCGGTCGGCGGAGGTATCACCGGCCTTAAGATGGACCGAGACGATCTGAAGGTCTTTATCCCCCGGGATATCGATTACCGCCCAGGCGAAGTTCCGCCCCAGGGATTCATGTCCGACATCCAACCAGGTACCGGCGGTGGTGATATTCCATCGACTGATGATCCCGCAAGCAGCGCCGGCGTCTTCAAAGTAGTAATAAAAATCCGGCCCGAAGGCTACATCCACCCACTCCCGAACCCCCGAGTAGGTGGACTGGACACTGAACTCCTCGGCGGAAACAATATCCGGCTCCAGTCCCTGGAATATTCGAGCAGCCGGATCGCCATACCGCCATTTAAAGGCCATGATATTGGTGGTACAGATAGTGAGTGACTCCTCGTTTTCCACCGGCGTCGGCGGCGGGGTGGAGGTTTTATATCCCACCGGAGTCGGCGTTACGGTGGGGGTAACGCCGGGGGTTGGAGTTACGGCCGAGGTCGGCGACGGACTTGTACTTGGCGTAGGAGACGGAGTCGGTGATTTATTGGTGTCGGTCAGAAAGACATCGTCAAAGGCCAGGTTCCCCAGGGTTTTATTGTAAGAGAATTTTAGCTGGTTGGAACTGGGATTGAGAGTGAGAGAACCATACGTCGTCCCGGTAGTGGGGAGATGAGCAATATCGGTAACCTGATACCAGATCGAGTTGGTATATTCCTCTACCAGGAGGTGACTGGTGCTGTCGGTGGCTATACCTTTCATCCAGAAGGAGAGAGCGTCCGGGGATGAAAAAGTTTCGGTGATTATAGCGTCGGTGGAGGAGTCGAGTTTGATGGAGGGGGAGGCAATTCCAAAATTCCCCGAGGCGGTATAAGTATCGAAATCGGCATTGCAGTTGGTAAAGGTCCAACCCGCCGGACGGGTTCCGGTATCGAATCCATTAAATCCCTGATTAAAAATCGTCGCGCCATGAACGGGAAAGTTCAGCCAGAACAAGCCGGTAATAAGAATTCCGGCACAGATTAGTTTCCCGGGCAAAGATTTTATGGTTTTCATGCTGCTTTCTCCCTCTTATCCTTATCCCCTGGATAAATATTTATCGACTTTTTCGAGACAGTTAAAAGACCGCCTCCCGGCACTAAAACACAAAATGCGGTCGAAATCATACTTCACCGATAGCTGACTATCCTGATAAAGATACCCGGATTCTGGAGATTTGCGTCCCAGCCTCACGGCTGGGTTGCCTTTGGCGCACTAACTGTTATTATTATTCGGTTGATCTATAAATCTAAGCCACTTCAGAACTTTTGTCAAGAAAAATAGTTAAAATACTTAACTTCTCACTACTTGCTAAGCAAATATTATGCCAGGGTATATCGGGGGAGAGTGATATATCATATCTATTTGCAGAGCAACTGGATACAATGTCTGTTCGGGTGAACAGCGGCAGACCGATTATGGGCATAATTTGGACCCGATAGGAAAATAATGCACGGTGGAACTCTTTCCGATAATTTACTTATTTAAAGTGGTCCTATTTCCCGACATCGGAATGGGACAGCGGGGGAATTGAGGGGTCATTATTTTTTCTCCATAACGGAGTTACGACTCCAGCGGTTCAACTCCACCGCTTCCGGGCCCGGCAGCATCTGATAGATATCACCCTTATCGTTAACCTGTAATAAGCGTACAGTCCAGTTTGAGTAATTATTGGGTATATCCCTGATTTTGTCAAGCAAAATTCCGGCCGGATTCAGTTTGAGAACACCCAGTTCAACCCCGGTCCCATCCGACCGGGTCTGCTCGACCTGAAGGTAAAGATTCTTCTCTTCATCCCGCCCCAGAAAGACGATCGAGGCCAGGCGATCGACCGGAACCGGGATAGTATCCAGCACCTTCCCGCCCCGCCCGATTATTGACACCTCGCCCCCTGCTCCGGAGACTTTTCGAACCAGGCAGGTAGCATCCGGGGTGAGCCGGCTCCCCCGAAAAGGTCCCCTGACGGCACCCGCTTTGCCATCTTCCGCCACCGCGATCTCATACTCTTCCTGATCCCGGGTCCGGAGGAGAAGTTGTCCCCCCATAGTCCTAAATGATTCTAAGTCGGAAAGAATCGTCCGGGAGATCGGTATTTGAGAGAGCTTATCTCCTTCCGGGGAAAAATGGAGGATATCCCCCTTCCCCTCATTCAGGACGAAGAGATCCCCGGCCTCGGTAACGGCGATATCACCCGGGCGGCCCGGGATGGCTATTGACCGCTTCAGCTTACCGTCGGGGCCATAAATCTGAACCCGGCTATTTACCGTGTCAGAGATGTAGATATCCCCCTTTCCGCTAACCGCGAAGGACTGCGGGCCCTGCCGTTCCACTTCCGGGAGATTGATCCGGCCGATCTCGGACGAGCCGTTGCCGTAAGCAATCCGGTCGATTGAGTCCCGGACAAACCCGCCGCTGCCTTCCCCGCTCCCCTTCCGGCTCTGAACCACCGCCACCGCCCTGAGCGAGAGATCCCCTCCCGATGTTCGCCGGAAGAGAAAGCCGTAATTTGGGAGCAGTTTCTTCAGGGCTTCTTCCAGGGGGAGATCGTTGATATCGATCGTTACCTTCCGGCCGATATCTTCATAGATAAATAGTTCAAACCCCGCCCGGCGGGAGAGTTGTTTCAGGATCTCCCCCAGGTCGGCATCCCGGGCCCGCAGCGTCACCTTTCCTTTTTTTACCTCCAGAAAGATCGGGTCAATTTTTTGTAGAGGGGAAGCCTGTATCGACAGCTTAAGAGGCAAAATCAGGAAGAATATCGCCAGCATGATTTGTCTGGTAGTGAGGCCACGAGGCATAATCTTTTTCACCTTATCGCAGGGGCGTATAATCCGGACCGCCCCAGTAGAATCGGGTCTCGCCCCGAAGAGCCCATAGTCCGGTGGAGGGACGGTAAATACCGATCAGGTCGGTGCCGTCACCTCTGTAGTCCACCGGCTGCGGGATGTCGCCGACGGTCCCGAAGTAAACCCGGGTTGTGCCAGATATCGCCCAGAGGCCGCCGGTCTCCCGGAAGATACCGATATCAGTGATCCCGCTCCCGTCGTAATCTCCCGGGACCGGGTGGTCACCGTCCCGGCCGAAGTATCGGCGGGT
>CAKZYZ010000243.1 GCA_937885075.1 uncultured bacterium
TCATCTTTGGTTGTACGCTAGCGAAGCGGGTGTGATTGGAGTTCAGACGTTTTGTTTTTTTTTTTAATGGTACGGCGACCACCGAGATCTACACTCTTTCCCTACACGACGCTCTTCCGATCTAGAAGGTAATGTCTACCCTGGCGGAAGAAGTAGGACGGACTTTCGAGAGCTCCATGATCACCTGCGGGGTCTCCGGGGGCCTGGTTCTGGCGTTTATGGCCCTGATTGAAGAAGGGGACGAAGTCCTCTGCCCTGATCCATATTTTGTCATGTACAAACATCTGGTCCGGCTCTTCGGAGGAGAACCGGTATTCTACGATACCTACCCGGACTTCCTCATCCGGGGAGATGAGATCGAAGCCCTGATCACCCCCCGGACCAAAGCCATCGTGGTAAGCTCTCCCTCAAATCCGACCGGGGCCGTCCATTCCGAGGACGAACTCCGGGAGATCGCCCGAATCGCCGACAAACATAACATCTTTGTCATCTCCGATGAGATATACTCCCTCTTCAGCTATGATGCCCCCCACCTCTCAATGGCCTCCTACTCCGAGAACTGCCTCCTTCTGGGAGGATTTTCAAAATCCCATTCCCTGACCGGATGGAGGTTGGGATACGCCCTGGGGCCGGCCAAGATTCTTGATGAAATGATCAAACTCCAGCAGTTCACCTTTGTCTGCGCCCCATCATTCGCCCAGTCGGCGGCCCTGTCCGCTATGGATGTCGACACCTCGGCGCGCCGGGATGAATACCGCCTGAAACGCGATCTGGCCTATAACGGACTGCGGGAACTGGGATACACGGTGGAAAAACCGGGCGGGGCGTTTTACATCTTCCCTCAGGTCCCCTGGGGAACCGACGAAGAGTTCGTAGCCGAGGCGATTAAAAACAAGTTATTGATTATCCCCGGATCGGTCTTCTCGGAGAAGAATACCCACTTCCGCATCTCCTACGCCGCCGAAGACGAGACCATAAAACAGGGACTTGATGTCTTAAAAACCCTGATCGAAAAGTAATTTTCCGCCCTCCCAAATCCCGCTCGTCCACACTAAATCTCATAAAATTACCATCGCGCATATCCTTATCTGACAAAACACGCTTGACGTGTTTTGTCAGATAAGGATAGTGGGGGGATTCGAATGTGGGGGAGGATGGGGGATTTTTTCGGATTATATGGAGCGGTATTCTGTGGGGACGGGGTCGGAACCTTCCCATACTACCTGACGAAAATGGGAGGGGTCGGTGTTGCCTTCGGTGTTTATCAGGAGCACCTGCGACTGCGGTCCCAGGTTCAGTGCTTCCTTCAACTCACTGCATTCCGGGCTCTGCATGATGAACATCAGCGCTCCCAGGGTAACCGCGCCCGACTCCCCGGAGACGATGAACGGGTCTCCATCGAGAGGAACTCCGTAAACCCGCATTCCTTTGGCCGCTACATAGTCAGGGCAGGTAATGAAGTAATCGGCACAGTCCCGAAGGATATTCCAGGCAATGGGGTTGGGCTCCCCGCAGGCCAGACCGGCCATGATAGTATCAAGATCGCCCCCGAATGAATGAGGTTTACCGTCCCCGATCCGGGCCGATTCGTAGATGCAGGCGGCGCGCGCCGGTTCGGTAACGATCGAGATCGGCGCTTCCGATCCGAAGAGTCCCCGGTAAAAACCGATTATCGATCCGGCCAGCGATCCGACCCCGGCCTGGACAAAGATATGGGTTGGCTTGATAAATCCCTGGGCGGTTAACTGCTCCTGGACCTCGGCGAACATAGTGGTGTATCCCTGCATCACCCAGACCGGGATCTCCTCATACCCTTCCCAGGAAGTATCCTCGATGATCTGCCACCCGTTCTCCTTTGCATCGAAACTCGCCTTCTGGACGGCCTCATCATAAGTACCATCCACAACAACAACTTTTGCCCCATAGCTCTCGATTGCCTGGATCCGGGCCCGGGTAGTATCTTTATGAACATAGATAATGGCCGGGCAGCCCAGTTTGTCGGCAGCCCAGGCTATCCCCCGACCATGGTTCCCGTCAGTCGCGGCGGCAAATGTCAGATCGGCGAGTTGTGCCTTTGCTTCCGGGGAGGTCAATACCGAGAAAGGGATATCCCTATCTCCATACCCCAATCGTTCTTTCAGATAACTGTAAATAGCAAACGATCCCCCCAGAACTTTGAAGGAATTTAAATTGAGCCGCTGGGATTCATCCTTTACCCAGATACCCCCCAAGCCAAGGAGCGCTGAGAGATTATCCAGTCCTTTCAATGGACTCATTCGGTATCCCAGAACCTGCCGGTGAAGTTCCCGGGTCCGCCGGGAGATCCCGGAGGGGATCACTTTTTGCACATTCTCCATCGAACAGCCTTCCCCGGAATGGAGATTTTTCAGCCAGGTCACCGGTCTCATATCTTGCATTGGATATTCCTTATAGGTGTCGCGTCTTGACACTTGACACAACTAATTCATTTAAAGATGATTAAGCACATATTCGTCAAACCAGATTGGAATGTTTCCAGTTCTTAATAATAAAGTACCTTTAGGTGTAACTTCAGCAATCAATCGCGGTTTCTGCTCTGAATTATCAAAAATATAGGCCCTATAGGTATGTTTAAGGGCCGGCAGCAGATTATTAAGAGATGAATTATAACGAGATTTTATCTTCTCTTCAGGAACAGAATGCCCTCCTTCAGCTACTCTTTGCTCAACACGTCCGACATTAATCATACAATCGTCAGTTGCTATATAATAAAGGTAATTACGATAGCCGGATAGTTCCGCTTTCTCAAGGAAACTAATTTTGGAAGGATGGGAAAAGACTGTTTCAAAAGAAAAAGATATACGATTACGTACCATGCAATCGCGAAGAAAAGCAGCAATCAAAGCTATTTTATAAGGATCAATCTTTACGGATCCAATATGAAGCTTATTCTGCCTAATATAAGCGGGGAGTAACCCATTTTTGATCTTATCGCTATAGGTTGAATTCTTAATGAATCGAGAAAATTCTTCTGAAGTTCCTTGAATTCCATACGAGGATAGTTCAATAATAATATTCTTAGTCAAATATTGATGAAGAACATCAGGGTTAATAATAATATAAAGATTTACGACCTCTTTTAACCTATCAATAAGCGTAGATTTCCCCGAACCATTGGGACCTGCAAATATACGTAACCGTGGGTAGTGAGGCTGATTCACTTTTGAATATGATAACTCCTACGCTTTGGCCTCGTATACGCTTTATCAAGCTCAACCACGGTCTTTTCGGTACCATCCGCTGATTTTTCGACGATTCGCTTCCCGTTCTTGACTGTGATAGATAGACCCTTATTAAAGGCTCGCCTAACAGCGGCTTTCGATGCAGACTTAAATATTGATGCTACCTGTTCTCCATTCATAATTACTAATATACCACATCAATAAGAATAACTGGCAAGAAAAATTTATCCGAAATTTAATCCGAAATTTCCGGGGTTACCCGGAACAAGAAACCAGCTATGATCTTTCCTATGAAATCATTGGTCTTCGCGGCGGGATGGCACCAATCATAATAAATGTCTCTATGGTCTCTTCGATATTTTCTCAGATAAGGGAGAAGGTCGATAAAGAGAAAATCCTGCTCCCGAGCTTCATCCTTGATTCTCTGCTGCGGGGTATCTTCTTCAAAATCAGCATAGACCTGAAAAGCCACCGGGAAGGCCACTATCGCGACTTCAAACCCATGCTTTAGAGATAGTTCTTTCAGTCGGTCCAGCTCCCGGTCGATCACTTCCCAGGAGTTCTCATCCCAGGCCGCGCCCCAGTCGTACCGGGCCAGGGCAGCCAGTTCCAGGAAAGTATTCCGGTCACCGACCCAGTTCAGTTTATTCATTGCCGAGGTCCAGGCCAATCGATCCTCTCCCTCTTCTTCGATAAAACTCCTGAGTTTCAGGTTCTTGTAGATCGTCTCCGCCAGGAGGCTATGCCGCCTCAGCCATCCCCGACTACCCAGCTCTCCCGGAAAACCCCAGGGGGGACGACTGTCATTGAGATAGAATGAGATTACCACCAGGTCCGGATGGGCCGCTAACCCCCTCTCTTCCAGGATGTCGATCTCCTCTTTCAGGCCGATATCCCCTACCCCGGCGTTGATCACCTCTACCAAACGATCCGGAAGAGCCTGCCGCAGATACTCCTCCGCCCGTTCCACGAATGTCTCCTCCGCCGGGAGGTAACTCGCCCAGGTGATCGAGTCCCCCAGAATCAGGATCCTCAGCTCATCCCGCCCTTTTTCAAGAGTGAGCTCATCATCCCGGAAACCGAGTGAGTTTATCTCCATCTTAATGTCCCGATGTGAGATCCGATGGTTCTTGATCAATACCCGGGAATTCGGGATCAACCGGCGGCCGCGGGGAGTGTACTCCACCAGAAACTCGGCATCAAGTTC
>CAKZYZ010000244.1 GCA_937885075.1 uncultured bacterium
ACACGACGCTCTTCCGATCTACATGCTCATGACAGAAAAGTAGACACTTTTTGACGATCGTCAGAAAGTGTCTACTTTTCACTTAAAACAATATCCTGAATATACCAATTTTTAGAAGAGATTGTCTGGCAGGTATCTATTGCCTCATTCTGATTCCAGCGGAATGTAGATATCGGTCAGGAGTTCCTCGGGCGGCGTCTTATCCGGATCATTCCGGTAGATCTCAAAGCAGGCCGTCTGCTTCACCACTCTCCCGCTCCGGGGAGCCCACTCGCCGTAGAGTTTACTATAGGACTCGATCAACTTAGAAAACGGGCCCTTGTGAGTAGCTACCGCGTAATCTCCGCCGGGGATCTCCTGGATATTAACCTCCCCTTCCGGTTCGATGGTATCGTCCACGGTGATACAGGCGTCGTACCGGATATTCTCGGGCGCGGTGACCTCGGGGTCGTCATAGGAAACCCCGATCATCTTGACTCCGGGACCGAATAGTCATCGAGGACCGGCCCAGGCGCAGAGCTTCTGCCAGGCCGGTTCGCATTTTTCATATGGTCCGACATGCCGCACGGAAGCAACCCGTATCGGTTCAATATTCTCTATTCTTACGTCCATTTTTATCCCTCCTCTGATTATGGGATTGAAATTATCTAACTTCCCTCCGGGTTGGAAGTGAACTCCGGAAGGCGAACTAATAAACCGTGGACCACGGTGGTCACGGCGAAATATCGAGGGAGCGTCTCCGAAGATTGATCGGAAAGCCCGGGTGAATGACTCATGGGTCTCATATCCGGCATCGAGCGCGATGTCGAGAATAGATCGGTCGGTCGAACGGAGATGCCAGACCGACCGCTCCATACGGAGCCGCCGGATATGATCTTTAACCGCCTCTCCTACCATCCCCTTGAAGATCCGATGAAAGTGGAAGGGGGAGAAGTAAGCGATCCCCGCCAACTCATCTAGAGAGAGTGGTTCGTCAAGGTTTGCCTGGATGTGGAGGAGCACCCGGAGGACCCGCTCTCTATAAATCTGTTCTGTCTCGGTTCTCATGATTAAATCATTTTTGCTTTAATCTACAGTATCCTTTGGGGGGTTTCTTGATATTTCTTGCTGAATTTCCTCCTCGGAATTTTTCAACCTCAAGGAACACTACCTAACCTCATATACGCATCAATATCTCCATGGCTTCTTTCTCTTTCTCTGATAAATCCAGGAGAATCTCGGAAGCTTTATCTATGAATTGCTTATCCCCGGTTTTACCCGCTCTGGCAAAAAGGCTCGATACTTCTCCTCATAGTCCGGCTATTTCATGGAATGAGATATATCCTTGCTGCAATTCATCCAGTTGGAGCAGCTCATAACTCTCCTTGAGAAAATCTATATAGAGGTTCCTGAACAGTGAACCGCCGGTTCCCGCTTTTTCCATCAACATCGCGGTCATGGTAAAATCTCTTTCTTGAGTAGAGGTAGTGGCGAACCATTTCTTTATTTCCCGGCTTGTTTTAGCAATCCCTTTATACCCCATATTCTTAATCGGAGGATTCAAGTAATCTTCCGCGTTCTTAACTATTGCTTCAGGAATAATGGTCTTTAATTCCGGAAGAGCTCCCCTTCTTTGAATTGTGTAGGATAAATTTTTTGAAGACATCGGTCCCCTTTCATTTCTTGCCATCTGAAGACTTGCTAAAGTTGTTTTAACTTCATAGCCTTGTTGAGCAGTATCGATCAAGTACGCGTATCTTCCATCGTATCCATAGATGGTCACATAATGACCGGCAAAATGGATTTTTTCTGCAAAATACTCCAGATGAAAACAATCAAGCTTCAAGCCAACCGGAATCCCCTTGTCAATTTTTTCTGATACATTGTGCCAGGCTTTTTTAACAGAAGTAGTCTCCTTTACTTCAAGTTTTAGGTTAAGCCGACCTGTGATATTTCGGGTTATCAAGTCCGGTTTTATTCTTCCTCCTATAAATGGAAAATCCATTATCTTCATATTCCAGATAATATACCCCAGTCCTTCCCCTATTCCGAAGAGCATAGGCTCGGATAGTTCTATCCCAAGATTTGCCAGAAGAGTCCCGGTTGCCGTTGTTTCACAATGTTCTCCTGAAAAAGTTTGAAAATTATTTATTATCATTTTTCACTCCTCTCACCCGGATTATTAATTGAAATTTCTAACACAATACTAAACCCCATCCGGGAATGCTTGACCGTTTTTGCGGTTTTTACATGGGAAGATGGGATGGGATTACACCCGTAGGACGTGATCGAAGAAGATTAACACCGCGATCTCCCGGGGGGACTGTAGCCGTGGTCGATGACCGCGGCAGAAAGACCAAGGGCCGCGGTCAACGACCGCGGCTACAGGGCGGAACTAATTATTGACTACCGATTCCCCGTAACAGGAGTATCCCCGGTTGTCCCAAAATATACCCTGCTTATCTCCCGGATCGCCCAAAGACCGGAATCCGATTGGAAGATTCCGAGATCATCGCGGGAGTCGCCATCATAGTCGGCGGGAACGCACCGGGCGGCAGGGTCGCCTAAATATATCCGGCTCACTCCTCTTACCGCCCATAAGCCCGAGGAGGGCCGGTAGACCGAGACCTCGATGGAACCGTCGCCGTCGTAATCCCCGGCGGCAGGCCAATCCCCGATCATCCCGAAATATGACCGGGAAATTCCCCGGACGGCCCAGAGCCCGGTCGCGGGGCGGAAGATCACGATATCATCGCTCCCATCTCCATTATAATCTCCCGGGACAGGCCAATCGTTGAGAGTCCCGAAATATCGCCTGGTAATGGATCGGATCGCCCAGAGACCGGTACTTTCCCGGAAGATGCCGGTTTCGGAAGTTCCGTCACCATTATGGTCGGACGACAGGGGAAGATCTAACTCACTTCCAAAATAGAATCGGCTCATTTGCCGGATCGCCCAGAGACCGGTCGAGGGGCGAAAGACGGTAATATCGGAACTGCCGTCACCATCATAATCGCCGGGCAGAGGGATATCCCCATCAGCTCCAAAATAAGTCCTGCTAACTCCCCGGACCGCCCAGAGACCGGTGGTCTCCCGGAATATCGCTATATCAGAGCTCCCATCGCCGTCAAAATCACCGCTTCCCGGAACCGGAGACTGGCTATCGGGTCCGTTCAAAACCAGATGCCAGTCCGGGGGCAGTTCCACCCGGTAGAGTTCCAGGTTATCACTCCCCATCCAGTTTCCTCCCCAATAAATATTATTCCCCGCATGGTCAATACCGGCAAAGGCTTCGGCGAAGTATCCTCCGACATCACTCCCATTCACCCAGCGACTGTTATAGGTTGGAGAAATCCGCCAGATCCGGGGGTGGCGGTCATAAGACAGTATCTCCAACAGAAAGATCTGGTTATACGACCAGGTGCTTTCATCGGCGCAGTAGGATGAGAAGATTACCCATCCTTTCTTTTTTGGATTGGTAATCCTACCGATATGCTGACCAAAACCCCAGCCGGTCTCACTCATATGCATAATATTTATCAACTGCTGATTTTCGGGATTGAAGGCGCAGTACCAGTCATTGGTATTGTCCTGGTAGACCAGCACTTCGTTGCCCTCATGGTCATAAGCCCAGCCATTATGCCCGGCACTGGTGGTAGGGAGATATACCGGCTTGGAGGTATCACCCAGAGCCAGATCACTGATCCGGTAAAACCGGAAACCCAGTGACGGGTCCGGGTCCTGAGTAACCAGAACCATCCACTCTCCGGAGGGTGAAATATCCAGACCGCTGGTGGCCTGATTGATTCTACCGGGAAGAAGAAGGCGCTTCTCCTTATCGAATACCACACAATCATTATTACTGAGTCGGAGAGTCCAGTAACGGGCATCATCGGAGCAGTCCATATCACAGGTGGCGATAATGTCGGTCCCGAAATCGAATAATTCCTCCGCGGACGAATACCCCAGAAGAGCGTCCTGATGATAGAATTTTGTATCAAAGTGATAGTAGATTTTGGTCGCGGTCCCGGGGGAACCGGATCGGTCCCAGCGAATTTCAGCGCTATCCCCGATCGCGTGGTCAGCGTCCGGAGTCAACGGCCCCAGGTATTGTGAATCAGCGATCCGGTAAAGACTGCTGTGAGCGTTGGTCCGGAAAGCAATGGCATATTCACCGGTCACGTTGATATTGGTCCACCGGGAGTAACCGTTGGTAAACCCCTCGGCCGGGTTGCCGTCAATCTCCCAGGGAAGACCGGTATTCAGACCGGAAATCGGGACAATGTCATTGACATCGGTCAGGCGGGTAACCCGGAGACCGGTCTGAATATCAATGAACGGGACTCCCCGCTGAGGCAACGATCCGGAGGGAGTGGGAAAGATCCGGTGAACGGTGTCAGCGGCATCCCGGTTCTCCACCCGCTCTATCAGATAAGCCGCCGGCGGGGCGGGAGAGGAAAAAGAAGCAGGAGTCGGTGTCGACTGGGAGAATAGCTCCGGTAGAGTTCCCGGATTTCCCCCCAGCATGATAATAAATATGAGAGTTATAGCAAAACTCTTCATCATATCTTTCCGCAGAAAAATATATATTTGCACAGGTTGAAACAGAATTGCAAGCGAACTATGACGCAAATCAGTTGTTAAAAAACTAAATTAGCGTTTCGCGCTAATTTATATTAGAAATATAGCATACATAGCCACCCGACGGAAGATGGAGAGGCAATTAGAGACAATGGGTATATATGGATATCCCAACTAAGGTGTGGTACTATATTTTTTCGAAAATAATTAATATGCGCAAGTATTGAAACAATATTATAGGTTTAAGGTGAATTCGTTATTCAAAGCAAAAATGTACACCGGAGGCGCTAACTTATGAAGATTTCCTGTGCGATAGTCCAGATGAACTCCGGGAGTAACCGGGATGAGAACCTTGATCGAGCCGGAGAGTTGGTGAAAAAAGCGGCCGGGAGCGGGGCGGAGATTGTCGCGCTCCCCGAGAACTTCGCGTTCATGCGGGAGCAGGGAGATGATAGTGGGACCGGGGAGAGCATGGATGGCCCGATAATCAGCCGGGCACGAGAGATAGCAGATCGCGAATCAATATTCCTTCTGGCCGGTTCTTTCCCGGAAAGATCAACCCCCGCGGGGAAGGTATATAATACCTCGGTACTCCTTGGTCCTGAAGGAGAGATAATCGCCACCTATCGGAAGATCCATCTCTTCGACGTCGAAATACCGGGAGGAGAATCACACCATGAATCAGAACGGGTTCTACCCGGAGATAAGGCCGTGGTGGCCGAGACCCCACTGGGTCGGATGGGATTAACCATCTGTTACGACCTGCGCTTTCCAGAACTGTTCCGATATTATTCCAGGCATGGCGCCGTGCTCTTTTTCGTGCCTTCTAATTTCACGCAAAAGACCGGTAAGGATCATTGGGAAACGCTTGTTCGCGCGCGGGCAATCGAGAACCAGGCGTTTGTCGTGGCGCCCAACCAGTGCGGTGTCAACCCGCGTACCGGTATTGCCAGCCACGGACACAGCCTGATAGTGGGGCCCAGATCGGAAGAGCGTCGTGTAGGGAAAGAGTGTAGATCTCGGTGGTCGCCGTATCATTAAAAAAAAAAACAACAAAGTAAGAAAAAAAAAAAAAAAAACACTGATCGACTACGACCGGATACAA
>CAKZYZ010000245.1 GCA_937885075.1 uncultured bacterium
TTTCTTGTTTTTTATTTTTTTTTTTGTTGTTTGTTTTGTTATGTTTTTTTTTTATTTGTTTTTTTTTTTTTTTTTTCAAGCAGAAGACGGCATACGAGATATATCAGTGTGACTGGAGTTCAGACGTGTGCTCTTCCGATCTCCTTGGTATCTCCGGTGACAATCAATACCCCGGCACGCCTGGCCCAATCTCCCATCGAGGAGATAATCTGTTTCAGGGTTTCAATCTCGAGGCCCTCCTCGATAATAAAGGAACAGGTGAGATAGAGAGGTTTCGCTCCGGCTACCGCCAGATCGTTGACAGTCCCGCAGATCGCGAGCTTCCCGATATCGCCGCCGGGGAAGAATAGGGGGGTGACGACAAAGGAATCGGTGGTGAGCGCGATCCTTCCTTCCATTGCCGGGAGGACGGCGGCGTCGGGGAGACCGGCGAGATGAGGGTTTAGGAACTCCGGGAGGATAATCCCGTTGATCAGATCCCGGGCCTCCCGGCCCCCGCTCCCGTCTTCAATCATAATTCTTTTTTTCATCTCTTGAAATTTTTGGTATTATCTAATGTTTAGAATAATATATCGTATTATTGTTGATAGCAAACTTCAAGTGTTGAAAAAACACAACCCGAAAGGGAATATCCTCGGTTAAGTTGAATGTCAAGACGCGACACCCTGTTCAATTGGTAAGCTTTCAGTGAACCCCGTCCTCTCGTAGCGGCTGCCTTTAGGCTGCCACACGATGGCGACCTGAAGGTCGCCGCTACGAGAGGACGGGGTTCACTGAAAGCTTACTTCAATTAATCCTATAATTTATCCGCTTAATCCGTATAATCAGCGGTTAAAGAAGTTTTCTAATGGAGAAATGAGTATGAAAGAACCTGCACTTGTCATCATGGCAGCCGGAATTGGAAGCCGATACGGGGGGTTGAAGCAGCTTGACGCGGTGGGGCCTTCAGGAGAGATAATTATCGATTACTCTATCTATGACGCGATCCGGGCTGGATTCGGGAAAGTTGTCTTTGTCATCCGCCGGGATATTGAAGCGGCTTTCCGGGAGAAGATCGGCAATCGGATTCAGGTTCGGATTGAGACGGCCTATCTCTTCCAGGAACTCGATCAGCTCCCGGAAGGGTTTTCTCTTCCGTCCGGGCGAATAAAGCCATGGGGGACCGGTCAGGCGGTACTGATCTGCCGGGAAGAGATTGACCGGCCCTTCGCGGTGATCAACTCGGATGACTTCTACGGCGCCTCATCATTTGCCGGCCTGGCCGATTATCTCCGCTCGGCCTCCGATCGGGATGGAGTCGCGGACTACTGTATGATGGGGTTCACACTCAAGAACACCCTCTCGGAATTCGGGACCGTCTCCCGGGGATTCTGCCGGGTGAATCGGGAAGGTTACCTGGAAGATATTCAGGAGCGGCTCAAGATCCGGAAGACCGGAGAGACGGTATCCTATACCGAGAACGGGAGCGACTGGATCGAAGAGGATCCCGATAGCATTGTCTCGATGAACATGTGGGGTTTTACCACCGGCATCTTCCCGGAACTGGAGATCGGATTCTCAACCTTCCTCCGGGAGAAGATTGAGATCCCGAAATCGGAATACCTCCTCCCGGAAGAGGTCGGGATGCTGGTCCGGAATAAAAAGGCGACGGTCAAGGTCATCCCGACCGCCGAGAAATGGTTCGGGGTTACCTACCCGGAGGATAAGCCCCTGGTTCAGAAAGCCATCCAGCGCCTGGTTGATGAGGGTATTTATCCGAAGACACTCTGGTAATATTATGGGGTCTACCGGAGTAAACCCCATAATATTAACAACTATCTGACAGTGTATTCCAGCTCTTACGATTAGGAGTCGATCATACTCTACTCGGTATGCTCGAAGATATACTGCTTGCCCGTCTTTGCGCTCATCTCTTTCGCCAGGTCGAAGATCAGTTCTTCCATCTCTATCCGGAGGACCCGGCCGGTATAGATATTTTTGGAATAAAAGATCCACTTCCCTGTCTCCGGATCGTGAGGAGAGATCTGATTCGTATTCCCGGCACTGTCGATTGAGAAGAGTTCGGTTACCGCGCTCACCGATTTAGCAAAAATCCCGGCAGCCCACGAAGCTGCGGGGGGATCGCTAGCCTGGACATCAAGCATGATCGCCCCGTCGACCTCGAGAGGCCATGAGGGGGTCATAGTCCCGATACCTACATTGCCGTTGCCGAAGGGCTGGATGCAGGTATCGCCGGAATTTGATTTCAGGAAGAGATCGGCGTTGGCGGCCTCGACTTCTACAATCCCGGCAGCGCCGTCCGTCCGGAGGGATATCTGCTCGGAAGAGGTCCACATCGACCAGCTGAGGCGGACACGATTGCCGACCACATCCAACTTATAGGCTGGAGTTCCGGTGGAGATGCCGATGTTGCCGCCCGCCAGGGCACATAAGTTATTTCCCGAGCGGTACCAGTCGCCATCGGAACTGCCGATCGGGAGATCTCCGGCACTGCCGAAATAAGTACGCGGGCCGCCCTGGATCGCCCAGAGACCGGTGCGGGCGCGGTAGATGGCGATCTCGTCGATCCCGTCGCCGTCGTAATCTCCGACCGCCGGCTCGTCATTCCAGGTCCCGAAATAGGACCGGGTTACTCCCCGTACCGCCCAGAGGCCGGTCGAGGGACGGAAGACAGCGATGTCATCGGCTCCGTCACCGTTGAAGTCAAAGGCCGGGGATAGCCCTGCCGGGATAAATCCCATGGCAACCAGTACAACGATTATACATATCCTTTTCACTCTCTCGCCTCCCTGGTTATTGTTTACCCCGATTTATTCTGAATCGAGGTAGTTCTAAAGAATGATGAAGATAAAGATAATTATAGCACAGAAGCACATTAATCTGACAAATATTTTATTGGTGATCGGTTGCCGGTAACTACCTCGTTACCGGAAGATCGTTTGAACCACCAGAGTAGGCCCTGGTTACACCATTGACTGCCCATAGTCCCGAGGACGGACGGAAGATACCGATCCCCCGGTCACAGTTGATGATCAGGTTCCCCTCCACCAGTGTATCGGCCGAATCCGACCAGAAATGAATGGCATGTTCGGCGACATCTTCAGATGGGCTGCGGATACCCTTAAAAGTATTATTCTTGACGATCCAGCTCTTGCAGTTATGGCAGTCAATCCCTCCGATGAATTGCTGACCACAACAGCTCCGTTCACGGTTGAAGGAAGAGAACAGGCCAGAAGCAGTAACGTTCCGGTGAAAAGCCGCATCGCCTTGCTCATTAGTTATGCCCCTCCAATGCTTTAATGTGATTCCAAAGCCCGCCAAACGTAAGGTTTCAGTGAACCCCGTCACCCCGTGCTCGTAGCGGCGATCTTCAGGTCGCCATAGTATGGCAGCCTAAAGGCAGCCGCTACGAGAGGACAGGGTTCACTGAAAGCTCACCGACAAACCTGGTGAAAGCGAACAACTTTTCCTATCCGCCAGAGTGCTTGCATCCCGAAGTTGATTCGGGGCTTTAGCGACGGAGGAAGGCACTTAAGCGCACTTTAGGCACTTTAAACTTCTTCTATTATTATACCACCATTTTTGATCCAGCACAACTTATCGGGGGAGGGGAGAATATTTGAGAAAGAAAGATTGACTTTATCCGCGCTAAAACATACATTTTAAACCTTTATTTGAATTATGCGTTTAAGTCATAAAGCAGAAGAGAGTTTTGAGATGAAGACCAGGGATAGGATATTGGAAGCAGCCTGCCGGGCATTTGCCGAGCATGGCTTCCGGGAAACAACGATCGCCGCGATCTGCCGGGCGGCGGAGGCCAACATTGCCGCGGTGAACTATTACTTCGGGAGCAAGGAGAAGCTCTATGAAGCGGTCTGGGAATACGCGGATGGCCAGGCCCGGGCTAACTATCCGACCGAAGAACCGGGCGGTAACCCCGGCGAATGGCTTCGGCACTATATCCGCGACCTCCTCCTGATGATTTTTGATGAAGGTCCCGGGGGATGGCTGCCCCGCCTGATCAGGAGAGATATTGATGTCGAGCAGGAAGGTGAATTAAGCAAAAAAATGCGGATGCGATATCTTGAACCCCGCCGTCGGCGGCTGGAGAACGCGGTCAGCTCCATCCTGGACCGCCCGCCCGACAGTTTCGAGGTCCGCTGCCTCACCGGTCATATCCATGCCGTCTGCATATTTTTCAATATAAAGATGAGATTCCGGGAACATATCTTCGGCCTGAAGCAACCGGACCGCCGGGAGGCGGAATTTTTAATCCGGAGCATACAGGAATTTGTAGAAGGGGGGATCAAGCAGGTCCGGTCCGCCCTGAAAGCAGGCAGATTAACCGAGCAAACCCAGGAAGCGAGCAAATGACCCAAAATTTATATTACGGTATGATCGCGGCCGCCCTGCTGTCTCTCCTGCCGCTGTCCTGCACTTTCCTGCCGGAGCGGGAAGAGCCGCTTCCGCCGGAGGTCCCGGAGAGTTTTAGTGAGGATACCGGTCAGCCGTCTCCCCATCAGCTCTGGTGGGAAGACTTTGGAAGCGCCGAGCTTAACCGGCTGGTCACGGAAGCCTTTGGCGGAAGTTTCGATCTCCGTCAGGCTGAAGCCAGACTCCGCCAGGCCCGGGCCTCCGCGGTTATTGCCGGAGGAAATCTCTATCCGGAAGTTAACCTGACGGCCGGGGGCGGCGCGACCCGGGCCCGGACCGGTGATTCTGAGAACCGGGTGACCGCCACCACGGAGAACTACTCCCTCGGTCTGGCCGCCAGCTACGAGATCGACCTTTGGGGAAGGGTGCGCTCGACCGCGAACGAGGCCGACTCTCTGGTCCTGGCCTCCGCCGCTGATCTGGATACGGTCCGGATTACCCTGGCCGCGGAAGTGACGGACCGGTGGCTGCGGATTACAGTATTGAAATCTCAGCTCGAACTGGTGCGTCGTCAGCTGGATTCCAACCGAACCTATCTTGATCTTCTGCTCTTACGCCAGCGCAAAGGTCTGGCCACCGCTCTGGCGGTATTCCAGCAGGATCAGATTGTGGCCGGGACAGAGTCCCTGATCCCCCTCCTTGAATCTCAACTGGATACCACCCGTTATGAACTGGCGGTTCTCCTGGGACGCCCCCCCCGCTCGGAGATCGGACTTGCCGCCGATCAGATACCTAAGGTCTCACCGCTCCCGGAGATTGGATTGCCATCCCAGCTCTTAGGGAATCGTCCCGATATCAGGTCCGCCTACTTCCGTCTGGAATCTTCCGATTGGGGAGTCTCCGCCGCCCGGGCCAACCGGCTCCCGGCCCTGGCGCTGACGGCCTCGGTCGGATATAGATCGGTGGAGTTTTCCG
Source organism: uncultured bacterium (assembly GCA_937885075.1). Lineage (GTDB taxonomy): Bacteria > Auribacterota > Erginobacteria > Erginobacterales > Erginobacteraceae > CAKZYZ01. Next base: position 5,350 of record CAKZYZ010000245.1, read on the forward strand.
ATCTATTTGATAACTGGTTCGCCGGCTTTGCCGGCGCTCTGCTGGCTCCCCTGATCGACGGCGGCCGCCGGTCGGCCGAAGCCGACCGGGCTTTAGCCGTCTCGGAAGAGCGGCTGGCTTTCTACCGGGTGACGGTTCTCAATGGCTTCAAGGAAGTAGAGAACGCCCTGGTCCGGGAAAAGAAACAGACCGGTTACATCAGTCTGCTGGACAAGCAATTGACAGCCGCGAAGAACGCGCTCCTGGAAGCGCGGCTCCGCTACCAGAAGGGCGATATCGAGTATCTCGATGTCCTGGCCTCCCTCACGTCGGTCCAGTCCCTGGAGAGAGGGGTGCTTTCCGCCCGCCTCGATCTGCTTCTTTATCGGGTTTCATTGTATCGGGCGCTGGGAGGAAGATGGAATGAAGAGAATAAAAACTGAACTTTCAACCAGCCTTCGCTAAAGCTATGGCGGGCAGGGCGTTCAACGACATAAAGACAAATTAGACAAGACGATTTAGGGACAGGACGATTAAAAAGTAAAAAAATTGAGACAGGACGATTGCAGACAGGACGATTAAAAAGCAAAAGAATTGAGGCAGAATGATTACATGAGACAAGCAGAATTGAATTTTATTGAAAGGGACCGGGGCACGGTAATCATTCTGCCTTAAAAGGCCTGAGGTGAGGAAAATCGTCTTGTCTGCAATGGTCCTGTCATAAAAAGGGGGGGGAGGTAGGGGGAAATCGTCATGTCCCAAAATCGTCTTGTCAGAAAAGAGGCCGAGGCGATCTGTGTGAATCTGTGTTCTGATCTGTGTATATCTGTGTAATAACGTAATAACAAGGACTAAAACATGAATAAACCCAAAACGAAATCCGGAAAGCGTTCGGTAATAAAAACCCTCCTCCTCTCCCTGCTGGTAGTGATCGTGGCGGTGGGGATAGCGCGGTGGCTGATCAAAACCGCCCCGCGCCCGAAAGTCCGGCAGCGTCAGGAGCAGGCCGCTCTGGTTGAAGTCAGCCGGTTGGCCGCCGGTGATGAGGTGGTTATAATCAAATCCTCAGGCACGGTTATTCCGGCCCGCCGGGTCGATCTCCGCCCCCGGGTCTCCGGGCAGGTGACCGGGATCAACCCATCTTTCATCCCCGGGGGACGGTTGATTAGTGGGGAAGAGATACTAAAGATCGACCCGGAGGACTACGCTCTGGCGGTCAAGAGGAAAGAGGGAGAAGTGACCCGGGCCGAACAGGAATACCGGAAGGAGTTGGGCCGCCAGGATATCGCCCGCCATGAGTGGTCGCTCTTAAGCGATCGGGGGGAACCGACCGATCTGGATCGCGATCTCGCTCTACGTCAGCCCCAGCTGATCCAGGCGCAATCCGATCTCGCGGTGGCCTGGGCATCTCTCAGCCAGGCTGAACTGGACCTGGCGCGGACATCGGTCAGAGCGCCTTTCAATTCGGTGGTGGTCAGCAAGGACGCGGAACTGGGGAGTCAGATATCCACCTCGACCATGATCGGGATCCTGGTCGGAACCGACGAGTTCTGGGTCAGCCTGACCCTCCCGATCGCTGACCTGTCCTGGTTCTCTGCCGGGGCCGGGGATAAGGGAGCTAAAGTGCTCTTGCGCCCCACTGTACCGGGAAAGGAAGGAGCGGGCTGGGAAGGCCGGGTGATTAAAAAGCAGGCCGACCTGGAAGAAAAAGGGAGACTGGCCCGGGTCATTGTCTCGATCCCCCGGCCCCTGGATAATCCGGATAATCCATTGCTCCTCGGGATGTATCTTACCGCTAAAATAGTAGGAAGAACAATCCCCGGAGTATTATCAATTCCCCGGAACGCGCTCCGGGGCGCGGATCAGGTCTGGCTGATCGATCCGGAGAACCGCCTGGAGACGCGCCCGGTGGAGATAGTATGGTCCGGCCGGGACCGGGTTCTGATCCGTGATACCTTTGCTACGGGTGACCGCCTGGTCGTCAGTGCTCTGGCGGCCCCGGTCGAGGGGATGCTTCTAAAAGTTCAGAATACTGAATATCCAATATCCAACAAGGAATATCCAATAAAGAAGGCTGGTAAGGAGCGATAGCAACTCCCCCACCCGAAACAAGTTCGGGATGCCCCGAAAGAATCGGGATGCGAGCACAAGCACTTGGATATTGGATATTCCTTGTTGGTTGTTGGATATTCAAAAAGGGAGAAGGTTGGGGGAAGAAGAACAAGTAGTTTCAACCAGAAAAAGAGATGACAACCGAAACGCAAAATATCAAAAAGGGTCCGATTGCCTGGATGGTGAAACACCGGGTTGCCTCAAACCTGCTTATGCTCACCCTTCTACTGGGCGGCCTGATCAGAGTCTTCTCGATCAAGCAGGAATATCTCCCTGATTTCGAGCTGGATATGGTTACGGTCACCGTCGCTTATCCGGGGTCCGGCCCCGAGGAGATTGAACAGGGGATCATCCTCTCGGTCGAGGAAGCGGTCCGCGGCCTGGAAGGGGTGGATGAGGTGAGTTCGACCGCCCGGGAAGGATTTGGGACGGTAAATGTCGAGCTTCTCACCGGGGCGAATGAACAGAAGGTCTACCAGGAGATCCAGCAGGAGGTGGCCCGGATCAGAACCTTTCCCGAGGAGGCCGAAGATCCGAGCGTGGTGCTGGCAACCCGGAAGCGGGAAGTGATCAGTCTGGCGCTCCATGGAGATGTGGCGGAAGCCACTCTCCGGGAACTGGCTGAGACCACCCGGGATCGCCTCCTTCTCAGTCCGGATATTACCCAGGTCGAACTGGGCGGCGTCCGGGACTATGAGATCGGAATCGAAATCAGCCGGGACCGGCTCCGGGAATACGATCTCACCATCCCCGAAGTAGCGGACCGGATCAGGAAAACTTCTCTCGAACTGGCCGGGGGCGGTCTTAAGACCGAAGGGGGAGAGATTCTGGTTCGGATCCGGGACCGGCGGGATTACGGAAAAGAGTTCGGCGCTATCCCGATAATCGCGGCGGGGGAGAATGGACAGGTTCTCCTCCGGGATATCGCTCAGATCAAGGATGGGTTTGAAGATGTTGATCGGTTCGCGACTTATAATGGGGAGCCCTGTATCTTCTTCCGGATTTACCGGGTCGGTGATCAGACCCCGATTAAGGTGGCTACCGCCGCCCGGGAGATTATGGACGAACTCAACCAGACCTTTCCCCCGGGGATTAAGATCGATGTCCTCAATGATAGCTCCGAGAACTTCCGGCAGCGGGGCAATCTTCTGCTCAAGAACGGATTTACCGGGTTGGTCCTGGTCCTGATCATTCTCGGACTCTTCCTCCAGCCCCGGCTGGCTTTCTGGGTGATGATGGGGATCCCGATCTCATTCCTGGGTTCGTTTCTCTTTCTTCCCCAGATGGATGTCTCGATCAGTATGGTCTCGATGTTCGCCTTTATCGTTGCCCTGGGGATCGTGGTCGATGACGCCGTCGTGGTGGCCGAAAATATCCACGGATACATTCAGCGGGGGGTACCGCCCATCGAGGCCGCCATATCCGGGGCTCGAGAAGTCTCCTCTCCGGTTATCTTCAGTGTCCTGACCAATATCGTGGCATTCTGCCCGCTCCTCTTCATGCCCGGGGTGATGGGGCAGCTCTGGAAGGTAATTCCGATTGTGGTTATCTCCGTATTCACTATCTCTCTGGTTGAGTGTCTCATTGTTCTCCCTTCCCATCTCTCTCACAAAGGTTTTCTGGGGCATCTGCTGGGGCCTCTTACCCGCCGACAGAAGGTCTTCAGTGACTGGTTCTACCAGTTGGTCCAATCGCGTTACTCTCCCTTTCTATATCGGGTTCTCAAGTTCCGTTATCTGGTTGTAGCCGGTGCGATCGCGATCCTGATCCTGGTGGTTGGATATGTGAAGGGGAAGCGGATCGGGACCGAGCTGATGCCCCGGGTTGAGGCGGATTACGCCGTGGTAACCGCGGTCCTCCCATATGGATCCCCGGTGGAGCGGACTATGGCGGTCCGGGATAGGCTGGTGGAGGCCGGGGAGGAAGTGGGGCGCGAACACGGCGGGGAAGAGCTGATCGAAGGAATTT
>CAKZYZ010000246.1 GCA_937885075.1 uncultured bacterium
ACCTCGAGCGGGATGTGTAGCGCCTATCCGTTTAATTGGATGAAACACTGCACTATGATAGTTTTTTTTTTTTTTCATGATACGGCGACCACCGAGATCTACACTCTTTCCCTACACGACGCTCTTCCGATCTCACAAACCTCCTAAAGAGGCCTTCTTTATTCTTTTCGATAGCCTCTTCTGCCTCGTTCAGTGTTTCATAATCTTCTGCTATCTCTTCCATCTCCTCTTTCCGCAGACGGGCACGGTCTTCTATATCGGTCTCGTCGGAACTGCCGGTTCCGCCCTTCACCTTCCTCATCGGGAAGTAGATGGCCGCGATCAGGATCAGGAGCGCGACCAGAGCCAGGATGGAGTAGAGGAGGTAGCTCTGCTGGGAAGCTGAAGGGGGACTATAATCTCCCCATTCTTCTTTGGGTATAACCTGGAGAGTGTCTCCCCGTCCTCGGTTAAGTTTGGCCCACCGAGCGACGGATTGATTTATCTTCCCGTCATACTCCGGAGGTGTTCCCAGATCACTCTCGGGGAGGGAGTCATCCGCCTCGACAGTGATATGTATGCTGGAAATTTGAGAACTAAGGCTGTTCACCCGGGCCGCCCGAGAGGCTTCCTTGCGGGCGTCCGTTGGCCCGGCCACCACACCCGGAAGGCGATTCAGGGCCTGGACTGATTCGGCACCCCGGCCGGAGAAACCGTCGGATACGGTCACATCAACATTGACGATAGTCCTCCGGGGTCCGATCAGGGTATCAAGTTTGAGCTGAAGAGAGGATCCCAGGTTAGCCGCGAACTGGGCGGCGTCGGTCCTCTGAATAGTCTGAGATAGGGCTGCCGGTCCAAAGCTGAGCAGGAGAACGGCCGTCAGCAGTGCTTTGATGCCGATTAGATTGAAGGGAGTCGCATTCGCCATTTATTCTTCCTGTCCGGTCTCTGTCTCTTTCCCGGTGGGTGGAGCTTCTCCGACCGGTTCTTCCGCTTCACGGGTATGAGTTGACTGTTCTAACCCCGGATAATGGGGGACCAGGAGAACCATCCCGGGATAGATCAGGTCCGGCTCAAAGATCTGGTCGCGGTTAGCGTGATAAAGGAGGAGCCATCGGTAGGGGTCATTGTATATCTCCGGCTTCCCGGCGATCCCCCAGAGGTTATCACCATCCTGGACCAGATAGGTAGCGGTCTGCCCAGGTAATAGGCCGCCCTCTCCGGTCCCCATCCCGGTTCCAATAGTTGCTCCCCCGGTTTCCGCCTGCTTTTCCAACTCTTCGATCTCAAACTCCAGGGCTGATATTTTGAAGGACTGGTCATCGGCCTTGTCGTTCAGAATCCTTAGTTCTTCGGCTATCTTTTCCTTCGATTCCAGAAGCCGGGCATTGCGGGCGATCTCGTCTTCCAGTTCCATTCGGATTTCCGCGCAGTCTTCGCCCACGGCACCAGAGAGTTCCGGTCTCGCGGCGGACCGGGCCGAGCGTTTTCCGGAGAACTCATCTATGCCGGGATTGCTGAAGAGAACTCCCTTGTTCTCCCATTGACGGACATCCTTGCCCCCATAAATCCCGGGCTGAGGGCTGTAAGGGTAGTCGATTACCCTCGTGGTTCGGCCTGATTTCTTCCAGACGCTCTCCAGTCCCGTCCGGTCGGCGAGTTCGGAAGTCTCGGCCACCAAGAGGGTGGGGGCGAGGAGTAAAGTTGCAAGTAAGATAGAGCTGATATGTGTTATAGCCATTGAAATAGACCTCCACAATCCACCTTATGATCGGCGGTGGACGGATTTCGAATAATAAGAAGAAAGTCTTTATACCATATTGAGATTAATATTGTAAATACTATTATTTTTTCTGCCCCGATTAATACTTCGGGGGGCCGAAAGAATAATATCAGGTAGTTAATTTGACGTACTTTCCTTATTTTGTTAAGTTAGCGCTTCGCGCAAACTTACTGCTTCGGAATTTTCTCCCGAAATACTTCGGGATCCCGGTTTGTTTAATTGATAATATCGGGACCGAAATACTTCGGGATCCCGAGTTGTTTAATATTAAGTCTCGGGACAATAACCTCTAAGGAAAGCAGGAAGGCAGGAGGGGAATACTTGAATTCTCCTGATTTCATGCTTTCCTTAGAGGAAAAGTTGCCCGAGGCGAAGCCGAGGGCTAAGTTCCTGCTTCGGAATTTCAATAAATCTGCCACAAAGCCACAAAGACACTAAGAAAAACTTAAGAAAGTTGAAAAAATATTATTATTTTATCATTAAATCTTTTCTTTGTGCCTTAGTGTCTTAGTGGCAAAAAAGTTGTGTAGCTAAGTTCTTTTGAAAAAAGACTAACATTATTAGATTGAATAACCGTGGAAATAAACTATTGGTTTGCTGGTTTATCGCTGGTCTGGTAGCGGCCGGAGTATCAGGATTTCTTCTCTTTGACGCGCTGGTTCTGGAACCTAACTGGATCACTGTTGATCGGGTGGTCATTAGAGATGATGGACTCTCCCGGGCATTGGGAGATATGACTATTGCCCAGATCTCCGATCTACATCTGCAGGAGGAGTTGGGGTTCAAAGAGAAAGAGCTGATTCGCAGGCTGAACAATCTGGAGCCTGACATAATCGTTGTTACCGGCGATCTGGTGGAAGATGAGACGGCGGGATCTCTGGTAACGGAATTCTTCAGTCAGCTCAAGCCGAAGCTATGGTCGTATGGAATTCTGGGGAACTCCGACCGGAAGTACCTTAAGGGTTCCGAGTATAAGCAGATCTGGAGGAGATCCGGTCTTTCGCTGATCGGAGGGAGCTGCCGCCCGATGGGGGGAGAGGGGAATGGTATATTCTGGCTGGGCGGGATCGATTTTCCCGGATATGAATTTCCTGGTCTGGATGATGAGATCGACCGGATACTCAAGAGTCTTCCCCCGGGAGCTCCTCTGATATTCCTCTCCTACGATCCCGATCTGGCCCCTATTCTGATCGATAAAGGGGCCGATCTGGTCCTCTCCGGCGATACTCATGGCGGGATTATCGGAATTCCCGGCTGGGGGATTATCTTTCATGATTTCTTCGGCCGTTCCGAGTTTGTTCGTGGGCTCTTCCGGATCGGGGATGGATATCTTTATGTCAATCGGGGAATCGCCACTAAAGTACTCCCGATCCGGTTCCTCTGTCCCCCGGAGATAACTCTTTTCTCTTTCCGGCCCGCTGGATAGATCATACTCGAAAAGATAATTTCAACTATTTGTCTTCAATAAACTAAATATTCACCACGAAGGTCACGAAGAAAACTATGTAATTTTTTCTGTTTTTTCCAAATACCTTTGTACCCCTCAAGGGGGTATCGAAAAGAATGAACTTCGTGTTCTTCGTGGCTAGAAGGGCTTTTCGAGCAAGGTACTGATAGACTATTTATTGGAGCCATTCAACATTCCCCGGGTGAATTTACCGGTCCAGAAAAGGCCCGATAACGCCGGAAAGAGGTATTCCACCAGTGAGAAGATCAGAGCCGGTCCCAGGACTGCTGCTCCCGCGATGGAACTGTAGATGGGAATCAGCTTGATCAGACTCCCTTCCCGGATTCCAATCCCCAGGAAAGTAATCGGGATGGTGGATATCAGGATGGAGAAGGGGAGGATCACAAAGTAAATAAGGGGGGGGAGCGCTAAACCGAATGAGCTGATAATAAGGTAGAAAGTGAGCAGTTTTCCGCTCTGGATAAGAAGAGAATAGAGCAGCAGTACCCCCAAATCCCGGGCGGAGAAGAATCGGTGAAGGGTGAAGAAAGTCTCCAACCCCCCCCGTAATCGGGGATAAGGCAACTTATGGATAAGGGTCCGGACCCATCTCCGGGGAGTGGTTCGGGAAGCGATCAGGCCGATTACAATGACCACGACCAGGGCGATGCAAATTAAATAGATAAATCCATCGAGAGAGACATCGAAGATGATTCCCCCCAGGACGATAAAGATCAGGAAGATGATGATATTCAGGAAGAGTTCGATCAGGATTGATCCCGTCGCCCGGGCGAGGGGAAGATTATGCCGACGTTTAAGATAAATAACCCGGGAAGCTTCTCCGGAGCGGAAGGGCAGGAGACTTTTTAAGGGGGCGCTTCCCATCTTGATCAGAAAGGTTTCCCGGAAGGAGAGGATGAGTCCCAGTCGGGCTATGATGAATTGCCATTTCAACGCGGCCAGCAGGCAGTTGGTAGTAAATGATATCAATAGGGCCGCGATCAGCGGAATTATCCGGGCATTTTTCAGGTGATGGAGGACAATTTCCGGATTAATCTTTCGGAAGATCAGAAAGAGCAGGATTCCGGTAACCGCCAGGCTGACAGTCCATAAAATATTTTTTTTCACGGGAGTGAGTGCAGAATAATTACTCTATAATATGATTTTGGGAGAGATCGATTAATGCGGCAGTCGAGCGGATTTCTGATAGCGAGAGGTGAATCCGGGCGCGTTTTCATCATAAACCCTAAATTTTTCATCCATCCGGGATTTGCCCTCCTGTTTAAATACCATGTCCATAAATGCTAGAAATTTTCTCTTGAACTCATCAAAAGAACGAACCTGAAGCACCATCCGGAAGAGAAATCCGGGTCGGGAGTGGTAGGAGACATAAGCCCACCTGGTCAACTTATCAATCTCCTCGTTAGTTAGTTCCGTCCAGGGGCGGGGGAGGACCTTCTCTTCGGTCCTACCCAGGATATATTCCTTCCAGTAGTCGTAGCCGGTCGACTTGACCAGATCCCGCCACATCCCGGTCAGGGGTTTGGCGGTCAGCTTGGAAAACTGGACATAGTCCAGGTCGAGTTTCTTGGCAAACCGGACCGTATGCTTGACCGAAGCCCTGGTTTCTCCGGGAACTCCTACCAGGAAGAAGCCCAGGGGACGGATTCCGATCTCCTTGGTCCAGCCTATGGTATCGGTAATCTGTTTCAGTGTGATTCCCTTTTCAATCTGATCCAGGGTCTGCTGGGATCCGGATTCTATTCCGTAATATATCCGACGACATCCGGCCCGGTACATCTCTTCCAGGAGTTCCGTGTCCACGGTGTCAATTCGGGAACGGCAGGCCCAGGTCAGGTCCAGGTTTCTCCGCTGGAGTTCACGGCAGATAGCCAGGGTCCTATCCCGGACCATGGGGAATTCATAGTCAAAGATATCAATCTCCCGCACCCCGTAGCGGTCATAGCATTCCTGCATCTCGTTTACCACGGTCAGAGGAGAACGTGGATTATAGATAGTCTGGCCGGCTTCGCAGAAGGTACAGTTCATCGGGCATCCCAGGCTGGTCACCATCACCGTAAAATTTTTACGCTCGGTGGGGAACTCAGCGTAGAGATGATTGGGAAGAAGATGCCGTGCCGGGTTGGGGAAATCATCAAAGACTATTGTCTGGGGATGGGGGGTAACAATAATTCGGTCGTCTTCCTTATAGACCAGACCGGGTACATCCGCGAATTTTCTCCCCCCCTCTATCTCCGAAAGCAGGGCCGGAAGGGTGAAATATGCCTGCTCCACCACACCGAAGTCGATCTCCGGCGGGGAGAGAGATTCCCGGGGATAGACCCGGAGATTATATCCTCCGATAACGACCGGGACTTTCAGGTGTTTTTTCAGGAAGCGGATCCATTCCAGAGTCTCCCGGAACATATAGGTTGTCATCATGAAACCCAGGATATCCGGTTTAAACTCCCGGAGACGTTCCAGGGTCTCCTCCATGCTCAGTCCGAGAGTACGAGCATCAATGATCTCAGCGGTATGTCCGGCTTTTTCGGCAATAGCGGCGGCCCAGGCCAGGCTAAGAGGGGGAAAGAGGCCAAAGTACTTCTGGACAATCCGGAGGTTCTCTTCGTGGAGCTTATATTTAAATGGATTGAAGACAAAAGCGATTTTCATAACCGGATTTTTTGAAGTCTAATAAATCTGCCACAAAGACACTAAGAAATAATCAGAAAATAAGAAAAAATGTATTTATTATGTCTTTAATTCGTTTCTTTGTGTCTTGGTGTCTTAGTGGCAATAAAATTTGAAAATAAAAATTTCATATGAAATAGTGGAAAGTGTAAGATTAATAGGGTATGGTGTAAAGTGAATAGTGTGAAAGTAATCGGTAGCCGGTAATCAGTAATCGGTTTGGCGGTTCCTGGGGTTGTTTTCCCGATCACCGATTACTGAATACCGATTACTATCTTTATCCGGGAGGTTAAAATATGATTGAACTTGTTCTGGTAGTATTTCTTTTGTCGGTTGCTGTCATGGCGACCATGGCGGTGAAGGTGGGTATGAAGGCGGTTGATTTTATCGAGACCACCTATAAATTCTATGAACGCATTGAGGGGGAGCAGAAAGAGATAATCCGGTTGTTGGGGGATAGAGAATAGGGAAGGGTCGCTATTCTCCAATCCCCATTCCCCATTGCCTAAAACGACATGATTCTTATTCCGGCAAAAAAAGATGGTAAGTATGGTTATGTAAACGGGGAGGCTTGCTGGGTTATTGCGCCTCGCTTCGATCTGGCCTTTCCCTTTTATGATGGGTTAGCCCTGATAGCCCTGCGCAAAAAAAATCTATTAGGTAAGGTCGCGCACCGCTATGGATATATTGATGATACCGGCGGGATAGTGATCACGCCCCGGTTTAAAGAAGCCTTCTCTTTCTCGGAAGGTCTGGCGACGATTATAAATCCCGGTCCGGGGAGAGATAGATGGGGGTACATCGATAAGAACGGGAAGCTTGTTATTCGTCCTCGATTCTCCGTGACCGGTAGTTTCAACGGTGGCCGGGCCCGGGCCGCGGTTGATAATTCTATAGGGTATATCGATCGGGAAGGGAAGTTTGTTGTTCAACCACGGTTTGATTCAGCCGGAGATTTCTCCGAAGGGCTGGCCGCGGTTATCTTCACCGGGGAGAAGAAGTGGGGGTATATCGACAGCGCCGGAAAGAAGGTCTTTGGTTTTGGTTTTGACTGGGCCGAGGCATTCTCGGAAGGCGCGGCACGAGTGAACAGTGATGGGAGTTGGGGGTTTATCGATAAAACCGGTCGATATATATTCAAGCCTTCTTTTGATTATGCCTATGACTTCTCCGAGGGTCTGGCTCCGGTGGCGGTGGAGAGGGTCTATGACGAACTGCTCCGGAGAAAGATAGGCGGAAAATGGGGCTATATCGATAAGAAAGGCCGCGGGGTTATCGACTCTCTCTTTGACAGGGCGTTCCCCTTCTCCGACGGCCTGGCTCGGATAATGCTCTATGACCGGTGGAGTTATATTGATAAAAAGGGGCAATTGATGACCGAGGCCAGATTTGACGATGCCACTGATTTTCACGGAGGATTCGCGATGGTCTGGATCGGGAAGAAGGCGTTTGTGCTCGATAGGGAGGGGAAGACCATTTTGATAAAGTAGGCAGTGGGGAGTAAACAGTAAGCGGTAAGCAGTGAGCGGTGAGCGGTAAGCAGTTGGCTAGGTCCCCAGGCGTTGCTTTTACTGCTTACTGCTAACCGTTTACCGCTTACTGACCTTCGGGGTTGGCGAGGAAAGCGGAATGTCCAATATCCAACGGCCAATAACCAATGTCCAAATGCGAATGAATTTGGAAATTGGAAATTGGAAGTTGGCCATTGGAAATTCATTATGGGGCAGAGGTAGGGGGAGGCGTAAAGACTGAACATCGAACGTCGAACCAGCCGTCGCTAAAGCTATGGCGGGCAAAGCGCTCAACTTCGAACGTTGAACGAAAAAACACAAAGATAAATCTGAGTAATCCGTGTAATCTGTGGACAAAAAGGGGGGGAGGTAGGGGGAAAGTTATTACAATTCGTGGACAAAAAGGGAAGAGGCAGAATGAAGATCAGGCAAAGAGTCTTGCCTCCGGGGTGGTACCCGGGGACGGAAGAGGAGACCAGGGAGACAATTGAGCGCTATCTCCGGGAGCTCGGCGCCCCAACCGCCATGGAATCCCCGGAGGGTATTGCCGGCGTGGTTCCTCACGCCGGGTGGGAGTTTTCCGGGCGTACTGCTCTGGAGGTTCTTCTCCATATCCGGAGACCGGTCGATACTATCGTGGTGGTCGGGGGTCACCTCAGCCCCTCCGCCGGAATACTTGCCGCCATGGAAGAGGGATATGAGACCCCGCTGGGTCTTCTCCCTGCCGATCTGGAGCTTTTAGGGGTGATTGAAAGAGCACCGGCGATTCATTTCCACGAGGACCGCTCCGCCGATAATACCGTGGAGATCCAGCTCCCATTCATAAAGTATCTCTTCCCGGAATCCCGGGCTCTCTATCTCCGTGCCGCGCCGGCGAATGACGCGATCGAATTGGGAAAGAAGATCAAGATAGCCGCGGAAAAACTGGAGAGAACAGTCGCGGTTATCGGTTCCACCGATCTTACCCATTATGGGAGCAACTACGGATTTTCCCCAGCAGGCCGAGGAGAAGAGGCGGTGAAGTGGGTTAAAGAAGTCAACGACCGGAGCTTTATCGAGAATCTCATCGAGATGGATCCGGAAGCCGCGCTCGAAGATGCCGCCCGGAATCAGTCCGCTTGTTCCGCGGGCGGGGCGGTGGCAGCTTTATCTTTTGCCCGGGAGATGGGGGTGAGAGAGGGAGAGTTGCTCCGCTATCTAACCAGTTACGACATATATCCCAATGAATCGTTTGTCGGTTACGCGGGGATTATCTATAGCCTGCCGATATAAACCGGCATTTTTCCGAATTAGTGTCTGAACGAAAACCCCGAAAACCAAGTCATTGCGAGGAGGGACGACGAAGCAATCTGCTTAGTTTGTGAGGAGATTGCTTCGTCGCTCCACTCCTCGCAATGACAAAATCGGTGCGTTTGTGGGGTTTTCGTTCAGACACTAGTCATGGAAAAAATATTGGCACAAAGACCAAACATATGTAATATTGCTCACTGCAATGAACAATATTCCGGGAAAATTGATCAGAAGGCGTCTGCAGGACATTCTTTTACCCGCCTGGCTGGCATTTTAACGATCTTCCATTCGTCGAGTACGTTCCAGTAGTTCATCCTGAAGCTTTTGCATCTTCTCCCTCTGGCTGGCTTCAGCTTCAGGATTATCTTCTATGGTGAAATCCAGGATACTGCCGTCATGGACCCCTTCCGGGAGAAACTCCACCGGCCAGATAAAATCACCCGATATTCCCTCTATCTCCAGAACAGCCAGTTGGCCGTCCTCAATCCGATCTATTACCACGCGTAGTCTCATCTTTTCTTTTTCCTCCGGAAAAATAAAAGTTAGCTCCGCAACTTATTTAACCGCGGATTAAGCGGATTATGCGGATAAAGAGAAAAAACAATCTCCGTCAGACCCCCGGTTGATTCAACCGGGGAAGGGCGTTCAATCCGCTCCATTCACGGTTTATTGTCGAAGATGTCATTTGATCCGGCATTTCACTTGACGGATGGCTTTAGACAGAAAATTCCGAAGTAGCAGGTTAGCAAGCATTGAACCAATATTGCAGGATCATTTTAAAATAATTATGTGTTCACATTTAGGTATCGAGCCTGAGCGAGGTTCTATGGCCTGAAAAGCCGGGTGAAAGCGAACAACTTTTCCTATCCGCCATAGCTTTAGCGACGGAGGAAGGCACTTTAGCGCACTTTAGGCACTTTCTAACTTTGCCCGTGCCGAAGGCGAGGGCTATGTGTTAAGATCCGGTAAATTGCCTGGGATCGTTTTTTTCTTCTCCAGGAGTTGAGGTATTCGACGATGCTATCATCTGCCGCATCTTTCTTCTCCGGATGCTTCCGAAAATATTTTTCTCCATCGGCAAAGGCAAATAGAATTTCAGGGAGTCCATAGCGGAAGAAGATGGCATTATCCCCGCTCAGAGGGAGCCCGGAGGCTAATGTTCCCAGGCAGGCCCGGGCGGCATATCTCTGGAAATACGCGTATCGCCTGGGACCATTATCTTCTTCCATGAAATTGAGAAATATCATTGCCGCCGCTTTGGCGTCCGCGGAAGCCCGATGCCAGTTTTTCAGTTCGATCCCCAGAGCATCCGCGACCGCCCCTAACCGATGGCTCTGACCCGGCATCCTGGCTCGCGCCTGTACCAGGGTGCAGTAGGAGTCATTCTTGAGAGTTCTGCCCAGAGATTTTTTAAGAGCGTGACTGAGGAAAGGATAATCAAAGTCAACATTATGGGCGACCAGGACGCTATCTCCGATAAAATCCATAAAAGATGGGAGAACCTCCTGAATTGGGGGAGAATCTTTAACATCATCATTGGTAATACCGGTGAGATTGGTGATCTCGGATGATATCGGGTGTGAAGGTTTGACCAGAGCGTCGAATTCCTCACCCAGTTCCCCATCTAGAATCTTTACCGCTCCGATCTCGATGATCTCATCACTCCGATGATTCTTTCCGGTGGTCTCGAGATCGAATGAGACGTATTGCTTCCCGAAGTTTTTTTCTTCTGAGAGCTCTTTCGCCTGGCCCAGCTTGAATACCAATCCGGTAATGGAATATTGGCTGGAAGCATAGGCGCAGCGGAGAAAGATCGAAGGCGTCTTTTCTGTCTTCAGGTAAGAGATTCCTTCGGCGTTACTCAGGTCGAGGAGGGGATAGATGGTCTGACCAGCATCGGTTATCGTTCGGATCTGTCTGTGATATTTTTTAAAGATCGCGGAGAATAGTGCCCGGGCTACGATCGAATCGCCGGAGTCTCCATCTTTGAGGCAGATTGTTGCTCCCCCGGCCAGGTCAGAGCTGAGCTTCTCAATAAGTTCTCTCATCCCGGAGAGAGAGAAAGGGGGGGTGAGTTTTGAGGGAGAAGCTTTTAAGAGATCCGATTCGGAGAAGGAGATCCGGCAGAGGATCTCCTGGATCATATCAGGTATTTTATTGTTGGGGAAGAGTCTCTTAAATATATCAGAGGGTGAAATCATTGTATTTAAATTACGAAATCTGAATGAGGAAACCCGAAAGAATGTCTAATGACCAAATGTCAAAATTCGCCATCCCACCGGCGAAGAATGATCTGTCTTTCGGGATTCGGATTTTGACATTCTTTCTTCATTCTTCATTCGGATTTCGTCATTAATCATATTTTTTTTATAACCTCGCCGATAAGCTTTGCCAGATTCCCGCTGGCCTTGGCGGCGGCCGCTGTTACCTCTTTATGGGTGAGAGGTTCGGTCCGGGTCGGACTGACCAGGTTCGATATGAAGGTTATCCCCAAGAACCGCAGACCAAGATAGCAGGAGATAATAGCTTCCGGGATGGTGGACATCCCCACCGCGTCCGCTCCCATCTTCCCCAGCATGGCAATCTCGGCTTTAGATTCATAACTTGGACCGGAGGTAGCTGCCAGGATCCCGCTCTGGAGCACGATATCATTATCTTTCGCGACCTGAATGGCCAACTCTCTCAGATCGGGATTATAAGCCTCAGCCAGATCCGGAAAGCGGGGGCCGACAGTGTCATCGTTGGGTCCGGTCAGAGGATTTAAGGACATGAAGTTGATATGATCTTCAATCAGCATCAGGTCTCCCCCGGAGAAATCCGGATAGATCGGAAGAGCACACGTCTGAACTCCAGTCACACTGATATACCTCGTATGCCGCCTTCTGCTTGAAAAAAAAAATAACACACTCCACCCCATTCCTCCCCACCCCCCCCATCTCCCTCCCTTCTTACCTCCCTCTCCATT
>CAKZYZ010000247.1 GCA_937885075.1 uncultured bacterium
GGGGCAACTGTTCTGAAATATTGGAGTATTGGAGTGTTGGGAAGGGGCCCCCATCACTCCATTACTCCAGTACTCCAGTATTATCTCATTTATTGTCCCGAGACTTAATATTAAACAACTCGGGATCCCGAAGGATTTCGGGACCCGGTAATATCAATTAAACAAACCGGGATCCCGAAGGATTTCGGTCCCGATAAATTCAATTAAACAAACCGGGATCCCGAAGGATTTCGGGAGAAAATTCCGAAGCAGGAACTTAGCTCCGCAACTATTTTGCACCAGATAAATGATTGTTTCCCCCCCCCACCTCGCCCCCTTTTTGAATATCCAACAGCCAACAAGGAATATCCAATATCCAAGTGATTTGCCTTCTTCATTGGATATTCCTTGCTGGATATTGGATATTCAGTTACCTACTCCCCATTCCCCATACCTACCGACTTCTGCATAGCTATCAACTCCTGAATCGCCGGTTCCGCGTAGTCAAGCATCTTCGCCAACTGCTCACGGGAAAAACCCCTCTTCTCCCCTGTCCCCTGTATCTCGATAAATTTCCCGCTCTCGGTCATCACCACATTGCAGTCGACATCCACATCCTTATCTTCATCATAATCCAGATCAAGCAGAACTTCCCCATCCCGAACCCCGATACTTACCGCGGCCAGGTGTTCCTTAATCGGAATCGTGTCGATCTTTCCTTTTTCTCTCAAACCAATCAGGGCATTCATCAGGGCCACAAAACCACCGGTAACCGACGCGGTCCGGGTACCTCCATCCGCCTGTATCACATCACAGTCGATCCAGACCGTCCGCGGACCCAGTTTTTTCAGGTCGACCACGGTCCGAAGCGACCGGCCGATCAGACGCTGAATCTCATAGGTCCTCCCGGATTTCCTCCCCGTGGTAGACTCCCTCTGGGTACGATACGGCCCGGCGCCGGGGAGAATTGAGTACTCCGCCGTAACCCACCCGCTCTTCTCTCTCTGCTTCAATTGAGCCTGATGAAGCCAGCGGGGAACCTTCTCCTCCACCGAGGCGGTACATAACACCCTGGTCTTACCAAACTCAATCAAAGCCGACCCGGCGGAAAGCTCCACGAACCCGGGAACGATCTTCACCGGCCGTAATTGATCATCTCTTCTTCCATCTTTTCTCATATTTACTCCCGACAACTGTCTTTTTATACCCTCAGATACCATAACTAATAATTTCTACTTCGTAATAATTTTTATATTTTCAGCTCTGAGTTATTAAGTGGATTTTAAAACGTAAAATCACATGAAGCAAACCACGCTATTGCTTTCTCTTCTTATTAAGTACATGTTTTATATTTTTATTATACGGCTTCTCCAATGCAGCGCAACGAAAAATACATTCTTATGACTCTCCAGGAAAGAAAAACCCCCTACCGTCAGCCAGGACGATAGGGGGGGGACGAGGTGCGGGCTCTTACCACTTATCCCTTACCCCTAATAACTGCTTCAATACGCCCGGCGCGATTCGAACGCGCGACCTCTGCCTCCGGAGGGCAGCGCTCTATCCAGCTGAGCCACGGGCGCATAAATTAGGAAGACAGAATTACTCTATTACTATATTAAAAGCAACAATAATTTCAGTCAATTTTGCTCTTCTAATAAAACAGGAAAACCAAGACCACCAATAAAATTGCGCCGCCAATAAGAAAGGCTAAAAAGAACAACCAATCTTCTGACGTATAGCCTGTCTTGTAAGATGATTTTTTGCGCTTTAAGAATCTTACTTTAGCTTTTCTTTTTCTGGTTGGTTTCCTCGTGGTTGGCTTACTATATTCCGACCGAGGCTTTACCTGGTGGACTAAAGTAGTCTTTTCCGGTTTTTTGCTAATCACTGCTGGCTTTTGGACGTTAAGGGGGGCGACGGATTCTTCATTTATCTGCCCCAGAAGCCAATGTAGTGGACCGGCTTTGGGGAATAGAACCAGGGCGAATGATCCTTTTACCCGGGAGCCGGAGAGATCAAAAATAATCTTATCATCTCCCCAGGAACGAACCCGGTATTCCCCCCGATCCAGGATAGTGATTATCCCCGGTCCGAACTTGCCTCTCTCCACCTTCCCCTCAGAATCGAATTTATTCAGTTTGAGGCCTCCGACTTGAATAGCCAGGTGCCGGGTTTTCCATTCTTTCGGCATCCCCTTCGGTATCGCCCACCCCTTGAAGGCTCCGTCTCTCTCCAACCGGAGGTAATACTTCAGTTGCCCGCTATTGGATTTATGCTGGTGGATTAAGAATCTCACAGTGGTCCGCATTCTTTCATATTTCTAACTCGCTGTCCTTTCTAAATGAATCTGAGTTGAGTGATTATTTTATGTCATTTTATCATCTCCGGAGCACACTCATTTATCCTATAATTAAAAAATTCGCACGACCTTTTTTTAGATTTAGATGTAAGTTCGAAGTAAGGTTTCGATGAACCCCGTTTCCCCGTCCTCTCGTAGCGGCCCCGCCGACGGCGGGGCCGCTACGAGAGGGCGGGGTTCACTGAAAGTTTACAGTTTGAATATATTTCCCTGTTCGAATATATTTCCAACTTAACTCATCTCCTGCTTCTGGTAAGATTTACTTACTCTATAAGGTGCGCTATAAAATTTTATCTCTGGCCAACCGCACATGAGGATATATGAGATGACCAAAGACATCTTGTCGAAGAAGTTTCCGCTGCTGTTCGCTCTTACCTTTATCATTTCTCTCTCATCCCTCTCCTCCGGCTTCTCCAAGCAATCGGAAGGCCAGGGATCGCCACCCGGTATGAGCGCGGCCGATTATTTAACCAACCCCTACGGGCCGCTCAGCCCAAAGCGAATTAGAGATCCGGAGGAGATGTTCGAGCCTCCCCGCCCGGTATTCCTCCCGAGGCCTTCTCGGAATTGAGATGGAACAGCCGACATGGCAAATTAATCCGGGATTGGACCGGATAAATTCAGCTTAGAGCAGTACCTTACTGCTATTTAGCTACCTGTTCAAGAAAAAGGCTCCTTGAAAAGTAGACTTTACTGTCTTAGTATTTTCACTGGTTGGTTTTTGATAGTTAAACGGTCTTTAACATTTTCTTACTTTAACGTTTAGCTTAAACAATTTAATACCCAGCTCCGTTAGCGAGGCAAATCTTTTAACTTTAGGCACTTAAGGCACTTCAGAACGTTGCCCGAACCCCGATAAATCGGGGTAGACTTCGTGAGGGATAAGTTCCCATGAACTTCGCGACCGTAAATTTTGGGGTTTTCTTTGCTCTTGTCCTGGCGGTCTACTTTCTGCTCAATCACCGATGGCAGAACCGTTTCCTCCTGGTCGCCAGCTATGTATTCTATGGCTGGTGGGATTGGCGGTTTCTGGGGCTCCTCCTGCTCTCGAGCGTGGTGGACTACGGGTGTGCCCTCTGGGTGGACCGCGTCCATCACCCCGAATTTTCAGAGCGCTCGCGGCGGCTGGTTCTAACCGCCAGTATCGTCACCAACCTGACGATCCTGGGGTTCTTCAAATACTACGGCTTCTTTGCCGACTCACTGGTCTCGCTGGCGGGAGAGGCTGGCCTCCAGCTCCACCTGCCGACCTGGCAGATTATCCTGCCGATCGGGATCTCCTTCTATACCTTCCAGACCATGAGCTATACGATCGATGTCTACCGGGGGCGAATGTGCGCCACCACCAATCTGCCTGACCTGATGCTCTACGTCAGCCTCTTTACCCAGCTGGTGGCCGGACCGATCGAGCGAGGCGCGCACCTCATGCCCCAGATCCTCAAACCGCGGCATCCGACTCTAGATGGCTTCTACAGCGGAGCGCAACTGGCATTCGTTGGGCTCTTCAAAAAACTGGTTATCGCCGACAACATGGCCGTCCTGGTCAACAGTGTCTACGGGGGAAGCAACCCCTCCGGGGCGGCGGTGCTCCTGGGGACATATGCCTTCGCGCTGCAGATCTACTGCGACTTCTCGGGCTATACGGATATCGCCCGGGGGACCGCCCGGATGCTCGGTTTCGACATCTGCGTGAACTTCCGCCTCCCCTACCTGGCGACCAACCCGAGCGATTTCTGGCAGCGCTGGCACATCAGCCTCTCAACCTGGCTCCGCGACTACCTTTACATCCCGCTGGGGGGCAGTCGGCACGGACGCTTGAAGACCCTCCGCAACCTGGCGATCACCATGCTGCTCGGAGGACTCTGGCATGGGGCTTCCTGGCACTTCGTCGCCTGGGGTGCCTTCCATGGTCTGCTCCTGATCGTCTATCGCCTGGGTGAGACCCCGAGAGAGGCCCGGGCATTGACATTCAAGACCCGACAGGGAATTCGCTTCTGGCTCTCGGTCCTGATCTTCTTTCATTTAGTATGTTTTGGCTGGTTGCTCTTCCGGTCCACGGACATGGTTCACGCGGGGAGTCTGCTGGCATCTCTGGTATCAGGCGCGTTCTGGGAGCCGGTCTGCGGCCCCATGCTCCTGATGGTGGCGGCGGCGGGACTCCCTCTGGCCGGATTCCAGATCTACCAGTATTACCGCCGTTCCCCTGAGCCGTGGGTGATCTGGCCGGGATGGATACGGGCGGGTTTCTATGTAACTTTATTCTACGGAATCGTCCTCTTCGGGGCGCCGGGAAACAATGACTTTATCTATTTTCAATTCTAAAAAAAGAACTCTAAGCCCCGGGCGCGGACGCTGGCCCACCGCGCTGCTGGCAGCTATTGGCATTATACTGGCCATCGAGCTGATCGTGGCCTTCCTTCCGTACTCTGCTCAGAAGGACCTGGTCCGACACCGCCTCTACCATCCGACCGTGATGCCCGGTATCGCCGAGAGTGTCGTACAGTGGCAGGTAGCGCACGCGACCCTCCTCAATGAAGAGCAGGACATCCTGATTCTGGGAGATAGCGCCGCCCTGGTCGGCCTGGAGGCTAATCTGATTATGGAGGAGACCGGGCTCAAGACCTGGAACCTGGGCACTTTCGGCTTCATCTACACCACCGGGCAGGCCGATATTCTGAGGCTTTTCATCGAACACAATGGACCGCCGCGATTTCTGATCTACCACACCTCTCACTACTCCTTTACGGCTAAACTGAGTAAACCGGCCGTCAGAACCTGGGTTGCGCGCCTCCGAGGATGGCTGGCGCCCCCTGAAGTAGTGCGTTATCTGCTGCCCAGCATGCGTCACCGGCAGGAGATCCGAAACTCGATCCTGGCGATGGGAAAAGAATCCGTCTCTTACACGGGATTGGATCTGGACCGGGGAAGGTTTGCCTCCGATAACAGTATCCGCCAGCAGCTCTGGGATAACCGCGGATCACTCCCCGACCCGCTGGAAGTCGACCTGGAGGAGACACTCGGAGACAATCTCGTCTGGAGACCACGGTTTCACCCGGACTGTCTGGACGGTCTAAAGCGGATCTTTGAGATGGGGCGCGAGTACGGCTTTCCGATTCTGATCCTCTTCAACCCTCTCCCCGAGCAGGGGGACAATAAAATAGTACGAGCCACGATGGCACGACTGGAATCGGATCTGAGGGAAGCTATCCGACCCTATCCGTGGGTCAGCATCTACGAGCCGTTTACGCGCTTTTATCCCAACAACTACTGCATTGACATGCGCCATGTAAATATATACGGCGCTCGGCGCAACACTGAAGAACTGATTGAATGGATCCGCGCCAACTGGCTCAACCAGCCTCGATAAAGTATTTTATAAATTCTACCTATAACAACAATATCTGGAATCTTCGATCATTTGTGTTTAAGTTTTCTTTAGGATTTCAATATTAGGATTTAGAATTTCCTGATCGGAAAGCTTTTCGAACAAGCCAGGCTATGGGATCTCTCTCAGAACACGAAACCCGGCCCCATTGGTTGCTTCGTAAGCACGATGTGAATTACGGACCGCCACATGCAGATCCTGAGGCTCAAAGTACCACGATCCTCCCTTGAGAACACGTCTCCCCCCTCCCCCGATCTCCCCCCAGACCCCCTGATCGGATGGCGCGCCCGCGAATGATCCATGCCAGGCATCCTCGCACCACTCCCAGGCATTGCCGGCCATATTATGGAACCCCCACCGGTTGGGGAGGTAGCATCCCACCGGGGCGGTCCAGGCATAACCGTCATCGCAGGCGGCGGTATTCCAGCCGGCGAAGATCCGCCCGGCCGATTGATCACCACCATTAGCGTACCGGCAGACCTCCTCCACATCGGTTCCCCAGTAAAAAGCGGTATCAGTTCCCGCCCGGGCCGCGTACTCCCACTCGGATTCGGAGGGGATCCGGTATCCCTCGCCCAGCCATCGGCAAAATGCTCTGGCATCATTAAGACTGACACAGACCACCGGATGATCGGTCTCCTGCTTGAACCCGGGGTTCTTCCAGTTTACCCCCTTCTTCTTCCCCCATCTGCGGCCATCCCAGCCGGAAGCCTTCCCTCTATCTTCCGCGTTGGTCCGGTAACCGGTATCATCGACAAAACCCTGAAATTGACCAAGAGTCACTTCGTATCTTCCCAGATAATACGGACGGGAAACCGTAACCCGGTGGCGGGGCCGTTCAGCCGGCGGGCCGGTTTCCCCATCCCCGCTTCCCATCATGAACTCTCCCGGTTTGACCAGGATAAACTCCATCCCGGTCCGCTCTTCCTGGAGAGCAGGCGCGAGTTCACCAGGATCACCCTCATAAGGCAGCGGAATAATTCGATCTTCCGATTCGCTCTGCCCGCAAGCCGTGATAGAAAAGCAGGCTATTAGAACCGGAATAATTTCCCCGAGGCTACATGTTATACATTTGAAATTCATAACTAATCACGAAACAATCAGATCTTATATTCAGCGAAAATACATATAGCTTACTCTCTGCCAAAGGGTTTGCCTATGTAATTATCCTTCGATTCACTTTCTCGCTTTCGCGCGAAAGCGAGAAAGCACATTTGTAGTATTTTTACGATTATTTTACAGTATTTTTTCTTTAATCTGACAATCCGGAATCTATATTATCTTATATTTATCTGGAAATATTTGGATAATTCAGGACTAAATATTGTACAATAATCCCCATGACCTATCACCGTCTAACAGTAAAATTGATCGCGGCCTTCGCCGCGGCGGTAATAATCCCGGGTATAGTCCTGGGGATCATCGCCACCCGGGCGCTCCGGCATGAAGAAGCCTATCTCGAAAACCTGTTGGAGGATACCCTCCGGGTTGAGGTCGATCAGGCAGTCGACCTGATCCGGAACGAGATCAAATCCATGGGAGATCGTCTCGCTCAGGGGTTATCACTTCCTGGAGAAGAAGGGAACGATGCGGTCTTCAAAGCGTGGAAGAAAGATTCGGACCTGGTCGAGGTCCCCTTCCTGGTCTCCCGTGAGAACCGGATCATCTGGCCGAAGGATGGCAAAGGGACCTCATCCGGTGATGATGACTTCCTGGCCGACAACCGGGATTTACTCTCCGATAAGAGAACTGGCCAGTCATTTCAAAATGCGGCTTTGCTCCCCGAATCGGATGGGGCCGACAGGGATGAGATCGGCGCAGACGGTTCCGGCAGATCTGTACGGGAAGAGAAGTACCTGGATCTGAAGAAAGCTCTGTCACAGCCCCGGCTCAAGGAGAAGTTAGCCGTAGCGAAATTCCGCGGTTCACCCGAAGCCCGGAGTAAGCTCTACCAGCAGACGGAGAGCCAAAATCAAGAGGTCCTGGAGAGAAATGTTATTACCCGGCAGCAAGCGGCATCCGGGAGCGTCCGGGACCGAACGATCCTGGTCGCGCAAGATCTCAACTTCTCCCGGAGCACCGCCGGGGTTGACCATGGCTTTATTCCCCGCCTGACAGGCAGTAAACTTGAGATCTTCTTCTGGAAGAAGATCCCGCCGGAAGGAGAGATTGCCGGCTGCCTGGTCAACCTGAAGGCATTCACGGGGAAGATCCTTTCGGTTCTTCCCATCCCCTACTCCGCCACCAGACTGATGACCGTCCTCAACCAGAACGGATCTCCTCTTATCGACCCCCTCGATGAAGGAACCGGACGCGAATGGAAGCGGCCGTTTGTCTCCCGGGAGATAGGAGAACTTCTCCCCCGCTGGGAGGTGGCCGCCTATCTCTCCGACCCCGCCGCGCTGGCCTCCCGGGCCAGGCTTCAATCCCTGATCATGGGTGTACTGATAGCCATCCTCCTGATCGCGATCCTCCTCGGCGGCTTCCTCATCTTCCGATCAGTCAACCAGGAGATCCTCCTGGCCCGGCAGAAGACCACCTTCGCCGCCAATGTCTCCCATGAACTCAAAACCCCCCTCACCTCGATCCGCCTCTTTGCCGAGATTCTTGAGAAGGGGAAGCAGCCCGACCGTGAGAAACAAAAGCACTACCTGAAGTTGATGGTATCAGAGAGCAAACGCCTCTCCCGGCTGATCAACACCGTCCTCGACTTCTCCCAGATCGAGGAAGGAGAGAAGACCTACCATAAGCAAATAATTGAGCTTACGGATGTAGTCCGGAGGGCCACGGAAAATCTGAAGGTCCCTCTGGAGCAGCGAGGCTTTACCATCCGGACCAAAGGAATAGACGCAACGGTACCGGTCCTGGGAGATCCCGAAGCCCTGGAACAGGTCCTGATCAACCTTCTCTCCAATGCCGAAAAATACTCCGGGAAGAAAAAGGAGATCGAAATAGCGGTCTCGGTTAAGGATGACCGGGCAATAATAACGGTAAGTGACCGGGGGATCGGTATCCCCAAGGGGACGGCAAAAAAGATATTCAACAAATTCTACCGGGTCGATGACCACTTCACCACCCGGGTAAAAGGAACCGGCCTTGGCCTGACCATCGCCCGGGCCATCATGCGGGAGCACGGGGGAGAGGTAGTCTATCAGCCGAGGGAAGGCGGTGGGAGTTGTTTTTCGATTACTATTCCAATTGTTTGAATAAGTGATCGGTGAGCAGTAAGCGGTAAGCAGTTTGTAGCCCCACGTATAAACTACGACGGACATGAGAGAAGGGTGTCGTGATGTCATAAAACGATTGTACAAAGATCGTGAGGTTCAACGCCAAACCAGTATCAGGATTAAATACAGAGATATATTTCAAACACAAAAATCGGGAATTCTTGACAAACACAACCCAGGGGAAATTTCATATATACGTTACCGGCGTATTGGTAAGTATATGGGAGATTTTAAATTACTTGACGAAAACGCCAGTCCCAAATTGGGACTGGCGTTTTCGTCAAGTATTATTCCGGGAATAACGAGAAGTCTATGACTTTTTTGCTGGGGCTATATGTGGAATAGATCAGGATTGGGCAGGTTCGAGACCGAACCATCCAGACGACCCAACGCCCGGTCAACACGGGAAAGGTATTTCAGCATCCGATCATCTATATATTTATTCTGTGCCGTCAATAGAATATAGCCGATATCACAATAGGGATTAAACAATGAAGGTTACCGTTGCCATTACCGTATTCAATGAAGCAGATACGATTGAGACTCTGTTGTCCGCCCTGGATGCCCAGACCCGTCGACCGGATGAGGTGGTGGTGGTGGACGGCGGATCCAGGGATGGAACGTTGGAGCTCCTTCATGCTCGCGAAGACAGATCAACCCTGCGGGTGGTGCAGGCTCCCGGGACAAATATTTCTCAGGGGAGAAACCGAGCCGTCCGTGCAAGTACCTATGATCTTCCGGCCGTTACCGATGGAGGCTGTTCTCCCGCGCCCACCTGGTTGGAGAACCTGCTGGCCCCATTTGAGGATCAAGCCGGGTGTGACCTGGTCTGCGGATCATACAGAATAACGCCCCGAAATGATTTCGAAGATTGTATCGGACGGTGTTCCGGCACGGGTCGATTGCGCATCCAGGGACAGATTGTCCGCCCCACAGCGCGTTCTCTGGCCTTCACCCGGACCGCATGGCAGGCAGTGGGAGGTTTCCCCGAACAGACCTATGTTCTCGATGACCTTGGATTCGTACTGGCGGTGACCGGAGCGGGTTATCGAATGCGAACCGCCCCGGACGCCATTGTGGGATGGCGCCCCAGATCGTCATACAATGCTGTCCGGCGCCAGTTTTATCTTTACGCGCGGGATACCACGCGAGGTGGGTTTACCTGTCGTATATACAGCCAAACACTGATCTGGGATGTTTTATTGACTGCTCTGTTAATCTGGGGGGTATCTTCTCCGAGCCCATTACCGTGGATTTTACTGGGCGCCGTGCTCTCAGTATACCTGGCGCGCCAGGCCCGGCAAGGCTGTTTTTCCGCCCCCGGGTGGCGGAAATTCTATCGCGTACCGCTGATCCTCGGAATCATCCACTTCGGGGTGATTACCGGTATCGCGGCAGGGCTCTTCATGCGCATCCGTGAAACCAGTGGGGATCACAGATAAGAATCCCGCGGGATCACATTCTAAGGGCTATTGCTAAATTGTCTCGTCACTGCCTCAACCGGGTGCCCTATTCGGCAAAAAAGCAAATACCGTCCCCTTCCCCATCCTGATCTGGCCACGATTATTTATTTCCCTCGCTTACGGAGGATAGCGATTAAGGGAAGGGGAGCTCTGAATTCCCTGGCCCCGGAATCTTCCTCTCGCTTATCTAGAAGTATCACTTCAATCCAGATAGACCCCGGTCCCGATGAAGTAGTTGGTGCCCGGGATGGGTTCGACATAGCCGATCTTGAGGTGCTGGCCTTCCTCTCCCGGTTTGATCCAGTAGTACTCAACAAATCCTCCGCCCTGCCGGGCAGCCTTGACCAGTTCACGGATCACGAACTTTCCCTTCTCATCCTTGAAATCGGATAGATCCTTCCCGACCAGGTTCTTCTGAGTAGCGTGGGCGATGTTGATACAGTTATAATTGTAGACATAGAAGTACCCTGAATCATCCGGGTAGAACCGGATCGGATCGATGAAGGCACGGATCAGCTTGATCCATATCTTCTGATCAGCCGTGGCCGCGCACTGCCCTCCCAATCCCTGTGCCGCCAGATGAACGGCCAGCACCGCCGCCTTTTTTCGCGGCTTGAGAATCCTCTCAGGCATAACCATGGCTGCGGCCGGTCCCGCAAAGACCGGGATACTCCCCATCACCAGCAAGACTGCCGCCAGGACAACCGTGCCACTACGAACTACTCTCATCATTCTCCTCCTTACCTATTGGATATACTTAACCCGATCACAGTACTCAATACCCTGAATTTATCTCCACCCCTTAGACCGAACTCACACTTTTCTTTAACTCAAATACAAATTTATCAATATCTTTCTTGTTATTGTAGATATGTACCGCGACTCGCAGTCCATCTCCCCGGGCGGTTACAATAATATTATTCTTCAATAATATATTTTCCATCTCTAAGGGGTTTTTGATTTTAATTACAGTAATTCCGGATCTATATTTCCGGGCGAGAGGAGATATAATTTCAAATCCTGATTTTTTCAGTTCACTCACCAGATAATCACCTAATTCATATATCCTATTCCGGATATTCTCCTTCCCTATCTTCTCCAGAAAATCCAATGCTCCATTTAACGCGAATATACATGGCAGATGAATGCAGCCAACCTCCAACTCTGATGCATCTTTCTTTAAATCAAGATTCTTATTATCCATTAAACCGGGATTATTTACGCTTTTCCAGCCCGCCATGGGATAATTGATTTTATTGAACCATCTTTTATTAATATACAGAACACCCGCCCCATAACCAGCCATAATCCATTTCAGACTTTTGAATACCATAAAATCAATGTCGGCTTTCTTCAGATCAATCGGCATCGCTCCCGCGGACTGGCTGGCGTTGACGACAGAGATCAACCCTCTTCTCCGGCAGAGTTTTCCCAGACCAATCAAATCCTGTTTGAAGCCGGTACAGTATTGAACGTGACTCGTAACTATGATCCCGGTATCTTTATTTATCTTCTCTTCAATGGCCTTCAATGAGTAGATAGATTTCTCCGGTTCAATAAATTGAACTTTATATTTCAGGTTCAGCCAGGGGATAGTCGATGAGGGGAACTCATCATTCATTGTGATCACATCCCCTCTCCCTTTTAATATCCGCGCTACCAGGTTCATCCCCTGGGAGGTATTTGATGTGAAAGCGATCTCGCTCTTATCAGCATTAAGAAGATCCGCCATCTTCCCCCTGACTTCTTCCACCCTCTCCAGCCATCCTTCCCAGGGGACATCTCCCGCTGCCAGTATTTCATCATAGAATCTCCTCCCCTCTTGAGCAGTCAAGCGGGAGATTGGCGATCCCCCCGCGGCATTGAGATAGGTGTATTTTTTTGTTGCCGGGAATTGACTTCTGATTTTATTCCATTCAACCATGAGCTTAACCTCTCATTATTCCGTTGGATTATTCGGTTAAAAAAAAATGACAAGGCTTCGCCCTGTCATTTTTTCTCCAGGCCAATTAATGGCCATCAACAAATAGAAGAAGATCAGGTAACATAATGTTCTTCAGTCAGATATCGGTCCATATGATCGTTGAGCAGAGTGACAATCGTTAACTTCCCCTGAGCTCTTCTGGCTTCTTCCAGCGCGTAATGCACATTCGCCCCGGAAGAGATTCCGCAGTACAACCCCTCCTCTTTCCACAATCTATGCGCTATCTCCCTGGCCTCGGCATCCGTGGTCATTACCAGTTCATCGATCAATTCCGGCTGTTTCAGCATCCGGGCCACAATTCCGCCTTTTATTTCAGTTGAAGGAAAATCCATCCCCGGAGTCCAGTGTTCTTTAGAACTCGCCGGCTGAATGCCGATTATTTTTACCCCGGGGCATTCCTTTTTCAAGACTTCCGCTATCGCGACCAAACTACCCCCGGTTCCGATCGATTGGATAAATATATCTATCTTACCCCCGGTCTGATCCAGGATTTCCTGCGCCGTCCGGTAATGAGCTCTGACATTATCCTCATTACTGAACTGCCGGGCCCACCAGACTCCGGGGTGCGCCTTTTCATCATCAAGACATAACTGTCTTCCGGGAAGCTCAACTTCGGATCCGGCGATACTTCTATCCTGCAGCCCTTCAATATCATCCGGCTCGATTAATCTGACTTCCGCGCCGACATTGTGCATCATCCTCATCTTCTCACCGCCGGCCTTTCCCGGCATGGTCTCGTAAATAAGCACCTTATACCCCTTCAAAATCCCGATGGTCGATAACGCGAACCCGGTGTTGCCGGTACTGGACTCTATGATGGTATCACCCGGTTTTATTTTGCCCGCCTTCTCCGCCTGCTCTATCATTTCCAATGCGATCCGGTCCTTGAGACTCCCGGAGGGGTTGGTGTATTCCAGTTTAACCAGAATCTCGGATTCCAGCTCGGAACCGACCGAATTTAACCTGACCATCGGCGTATTCCCAATCAACTCCAACACACTATTATATATCTTCTTATTCTTTTCAGGATTCATTATCATCTACTCTCTTTCCGCGCCTGATAGCATTTCCCCCGCTATCGGCTAATTTAACTTTTATCCCGGATTGATTCCCGGTTTACTCCAACTCCTGCCCGATGCCCATCTCTTTAGCCTTATCCATGAGATACCGACCCGTGGCAATATCGAAAACTCCCATTCCCATCGGATTAAACATGATGACCTCGTCCTCCGGATAATCTTTCAGGCAGTTATTACAGACCACATCAATAATTGATTTTGTGTCCTCCTTCTGTAATCCTCTTTCCAGGTGCATCATCTCTATATCGGTCTTTTCCCGGCAGACTTCCTCCCAGTCATCAACAATAATCGCCCTGGTGTAGTCCAATATACCCACCTTAAAATCTCTTAATGAACAATTCAACTGGAGAGATCCGGGTTTGGGTTTTTCATCGACATACGGGGCTTTGGAGACCGTGCAGGTAATAAAAATATCAGCATCCCGGTAGGCATCCTGCCAGCTTTTTGCCACAATGGTCTTCTCTTTGTAAGGTCCGGTAATTGTATCGGGATCAATTTCTCGGAGATCATACAGGGAGATAGTATCTATCTTATCCTTTAAAATTTCGGTACACATCTTGTAATGGTGCTGCCCGATCGGTCCCCAACCCATTATAGCTACCTTGATATTTTCCATCGGGCGGGTCTTCAAAAAATATCGGATCATCAATCCGGAGACCGAGGCGGTACGAATTATACTCAAAAGGGCGGTATTAATAATAGCCAGAGGTTCGCCGGTATCGGACTTATTCAAGATAACCACGCTATGGGCCCGGGGAAGGCCATGATTGATATTATCGGGAAAACTGGCGATCCATTTTATCCCGGCCAGATCAATCTCGCCACCGACAAAAGCGATCAAGGCGATAATCCGATTGGTCAGATCTCTATACCTCAAATAAGGTTTAATCGGCTGAGCGAAATCATCAACCTTCATACATTCGACAGCTTTCTCAATACTATCGATAGTATCGTCCCAATTCATACCAATCTTCAAAATATCCTTCTCATTCAAATACAACATGTCAATCCTCCAGATGAACTGTTTTATTATTGTCTGTCTTGAGTAATTTAGAAGAGGCATATATCCCACAGAGAATTCATTCAATCAAGGAAAAAATGAAGGCTCATAATCTTCAGACAGAATTACCGCGTTCTCTGTCTATTTCATGGGGACAAGATGGGGATCCCAGGAGATGCCCCCCCTGTCATCGTAAAGATCGATAAAGTCATCACTCAGCCAGGATTTGGTCTGCTCAAAATATCCTTCCTTCAGTATTCTTACATGAGAGTGGTTACAGCTCATCCCATCTATCCCGCAGCAGTTCTTCTATCCTGTCGGCCAGTTCATGGGGGGAGTTAGCGGAATCGATACTAAGCCCCATCTCAACTTCTCCTCTGAACTTTCTCCCCTGCCACGCGAGGTGGCAGGGGCCGTTTTTGTTTTGAGTTTGGGTATAGCTGTTGAACTTATACTCCGGCGAGATAAACTCGTCGGGGGTATTTTAATGCCTCTTCTGACATGACAAGCGAAGACCATCCTCTGCCCAACTTGAGGGACAATGAACGATCATTCGCTGCCACTCACTCTGACGATGGACAGTCGTTCGCTGGCGCTGACCGATTCCATTCTCTATTCCCCAATCCCCATTCCCTATCTGGTTACCGGAATATCCGCGCTGCTTCCGAAGTATACTCGGGTAACTCCTCTTACTGCCCAGAGGCCGGACGAGGGGCGGAAGATGCCGATATCATCGGCGCCGGAGCCGTTGAAGTCGGCCGGGACCGGGCGATCGCCCGACGATCCAAAATACATTCTGGTTACAGACCGGACGGCCCAGAGACCGGAACTCTCCCGGAAGATGGCGGGGCTTCTTGAGCCACTTCCGTTGTAGTCTCCGGGGATGGGGAGATCATCGGATCCGCCGAAGTAGACCCGGGTGACTCCCCGGACCGCCCAGAGACCGGCGTTACCACGGAAGAGCGCGATATCGGCTGTGCCGTTCCCGTTATAATCACCCGAGACCGGGAGATCGTTGCCGGTGCCAAAGTAGGACCGGGTTACACCCCGGATCGCCCAGAGGCCGGAACTTCCCCGGAAGATCCCGATGTCGCAGCTTCCGTCACCGTTATAATCGCCGGCGGCGGGTTGATCGGAACTGGAGCCGAAATAGACCCGGGTGACTCCCCGGACGGCCCAGAGACCGGCGGACCCGCGGAAGAGCGCGATATCGGCGGTCCCATCTCCGTTATAGTCCCCGGAGACCGGAAGATCACCATCAGCGCCGAAGTAGGTCCGGGTAACCCCCCGGACCGCCCAGAGACCGGAGCCGGCCCGGAATATGGCCAGGTCGGCGCGGCCGTCGCCATTGTAATCACCGGAGACAACCGTGCCTAAGCCGGTTGGTGTAGGTCCCGGTGTCGGAGAGGGCATGGAGACATAGATGAGGGGAAGACCATCGGAGGCGCCGGCCGAGCCGCCGATGGAATAAGGGGTATCGCCCAGCTTATCCCCGTCAGTATCGTGGCCGGTGTAGGTATCCCAGTAATTCCCGCCCAGATAGGGGCCGCCTACTATATTGCTGTTGACGGCGGTCTTGGGCTTATTCCAGATATTCCCGGAACCGTTATCCCCCGCCTGACTATTGTTATCCCGGAAGACATTGTTATATACCCAGGTATTGGACGCTCCGGCCAGCAGATGGATCCCCCGGTAGCTGCAGTCCGAGATTATGTTTTCATGAATCCCGTTTCCATCTCCGGAGATGTACATACCGATATAACCGTCCCAGATATGGTTATAGACGATAACGTTGCTATCACAGTCGTCTTGCACGTCGATGGCGGCGCGGGTGATGCTGCTGATGGCGTTGTTCTCGATATGATTATCGGAGGAGGGGTTGGGGAATCCCAGCTCGATCCCGTTCTGGCAGTTCTTGATAGTATTCTTCTTGACCAGATTCCCGGTGGCATCATCCAGAGCGATGCCGACGTTATTGGTGGAACCTCCGCTGAGGAGGCCGATAATCCGGTTCAACTGCACCGTGTTATTTTTTCCCCCCTGAATATTTATCCCGTTTCCCCAGGCTCCCGCGCCCGCTACATACTCGGTAATAACATTTTTCTCCACGGTATTGCCGTCACCCAGAATCCGGAGCATGGGATAACCGCTGTCCGCCTCCCGGTGATCGAGTGTATTCTCCAGAACATGATTGGAGTCTCCGTAAAGATCGAATTTGATCCAGGTATAGGCATCACTGCTGAAGGTATTATCCTGGATAGTGCAGGAGTTCCCTCGGGCCTCCATATTGCGGAGCTCATTACGGAGGATGCTGTGATTGGTGCCGGTGATATAGAGCTCACCGATGCCGGTACAGTCCTTGACCGTCTCACTCTCTCCGTTGAAAGATAGGTCATAGCTGCCGGTGCAGGCGCTGAAGACAGTCCCGGAGGAATTGGTGTCGGTCGCGACCCGGCAGCCATTGAGGCCGGACCCCGTAATCTCCACTCCCCTTGAGTTCTTGATCGACACCCCCACGCTCTCCAGGGTGCAGCTCTTGATCGCCTCATTGTCGAGATCACTCTGATTTTCTAACTCGATGGCGTCCGTCGCGCTGGTGGAGCCGGAGAAAGTTGCGCCCTCAGCGGTGATCGATCCCGGCCCGGTCGCCCTCAGTAAGGTGCCGGGTCCGGTCAGCCGGATGGTGGGTCCGTAGATGCCGAGATTCCCATCGACCACATTCACATACTGCACGGTGTAGTCAACGATGGTATTGTCCCAGGACACCGCGAAGCGTCCGAGACGGTTCTGCCAGTCGTCGCCGTTATGCAGTGTCCCCGACATAATGGAGGTATCCACGGTATGAACATCGGTGCCGTATCCGAACCAGCTGACTCCATTGGTACTCCAGTAGCTCAGAAGGGTGTAAGTGTGGCTGCTGAAAGCAGCGATCTCGCCGCTGTCACTGTAGTAGAGATCAGCGTCGGTCTGAGTCTCCCAGGTTTCAAGCTGATGACTGCCCCGGTTAAGATCAAACTTCTTCCAGTTCCAGTCATGGCTGATATCGGTATAAACACGCATATCAACGGTCTGTTCACCCCTATAGATAATTTCCAGACTCACCGCTGCCGTAACGGCGGGAAGGCAGAGCATCAGACCTATTAATGTTACTACCAAATAGAGAGAACTATTCTTCATTATTAAAAATCTCCTATCGTTAATCTGTTTCGTTTTCAGTAAGCCGTATAGAAAATCCATTAAAGCGCCCCCAAAGGCCCGGCATCCGCCCCGCTGTCGGTGGGGCGGATGCAACTTCGTTAGATTTCAGTGAACCCCATTGCCTCGTACTCATAGAGGCGACCTTCAGGTCGCCATCGTGTGGCAACCTAAAGGCAGCCGCTACGAGAGTACGGGGTTCACTGAAAGCTTGCACAACTTCCACTTATGAATCGCTCTTATTTTCCCGATCCATGATCTTTTTAATCTTCTTCTCTTCCCACTCCGTCCCCAGAAATCTCCCTTTCCGGAGGAAGATATTGGCGGCGCTGAAGAGAATGCCGATCCCCCAGAATATAGCCACCCAGTAGAACCAGAGTCGGTCGGGACTGGTGACCAGGTTGATGACCAATAAGACCAGGTTGACCACCAGGTAGGTAATCAGGTTAGAATAAAACCCTTTAATCTCCTTCACCCGTTTTTTGGCCCGCTCATAACTTTCATCCTTCATGATTTCTCCCTCCTTAAAAACTTAGCTTCGCAACATATTTCAACATTCCTCGTTTCAGGCCATTAATCTAATGAAACAGGAGTATTTTTCATTTTCTCATCCGGAATCTCTCCGGCTCTGGAAAGACCCATTTTGCATAAGATAGGCCCGACAATTTCAAAAACAATACAGGTGGCGGTTATGACGGTAATAACCTGGGTTCCAATCCGGATAGGATCCATCGCGGGATTGGTTTTAATCAACTCGGCAAAAGCCTGGGGATATAAAGCCACTACCTGCCGTAGTTCGTGATTGATAATTAAAGCCAGCCCGATCGCTACCCCCGCCTGGGAGAGAATACCCAGACCGATATATTTCTTTATCTTCTCTTCCATATTCCCTAATACGCATCCCAGCCACGCCCCCCCTATCAATCCGGCCGAGCGGGCTAATATATATATTACCCCCAGCACCCCGAGGTTAGGGAGTTCGGCGATATTCAGATGCGCGCCGGCCAGAGCGAAAAAGAGGAGAAAAACAAAGGGCATAACGGGTGCTAATGACTCGGTGACCTGGGTGACCAGGGCCTCACGCCTGGTATTGGTGAAAATAATTCCCATTACCATATTCGTCAATATCAATGACAGATGGAATTTTATGGAGATCCCGGTGGCCAGAAATATACACCCCATCACAATAATAAAATAATCCGAACGATGCTTCAAGGAGACGATCAGCAGGGAGAAAATATACCCGATAACCAGACCGACTAATATACTGATAATAATCTCCAGGGCCGGGGCTTTCATCGCCAGCAGGATGCTTTCATTCTTGCCCGTAGCAGCGGCAACCAGGATGAGTTTGGCCAGGGAAGCCGCGAAACCGAAGATCAGGATGGCCAAGCCATCATCAAATCCGACAACCGCGTAGAGGGCTTTGGTGAGATTCCCCTGGGCTTTATATTCCTGGATGACGGCGACCGTACCCGCCGGGGCGCTGGCCGGCGCCATCGCGGCAAATATTAAGGCCATGGGAAGGTTCCCGGTAAAGGCCCAGACGGAAAGAAATACGACAAAAAACGCACCCAGGGACTCGGCGAGTATAACAAAAACAATCCCCCGGCCCAACCGTCGGAGAGAAGGCAGTTTTAACTCCGAACCTATGGTAAAAGCGATTAATCCCAGTGATATTTCGGTAATAAATGAAAGTTCTCCCAGGATCTCTTCGTGAAATAAACCTAAAAATGACGCGCCGAACACTAAACCGATAATCATGAACCCTATCAGGGAGGGTAGACGAAACCGCCGGATGAACTTCCCCAGATAGAAACCAAGAATAATTACCACACCCAGCACTACCAGGGTGGGCACATATGAAGGGGGGATATGAAACATATTCAATGCCTTTAAAGATTAATAAATATCAAAGAAATATTCGGAGATAATGGGTTGGTCTATTAAATTTGCAGGTTACCGACGATATAAAATGGTTCCTGAATAGATACAATCATATCGGTCCGATCCTGGATAGGCCCGGTAACCTTCTCTATTCTCCGGAGCGCCTCGTTGGTCAGGTTCTTTTCCATCACGACCATAATCATTTTACTGAATTGCTCGGAATGATCACGCCACATCCCGGCGAAAAGCGGCAGGCGGGCTAAAAAACTGGCGGAAGTCCGCCCTTCGTATACGCTGACCCCGGTGACATCCAGATCGACGAAAACTTCCAGAACCGGAAGAAAAAACTCGCTATTCTGAAGAAAAATATTTAAAATATTTTTATTGGTATGTTCTTCCGTACTGATATCTTCCCGGAGCTGGCCCTTAAAATAGGACAAGGCTTCATCCGTGTCCCGGGCGGCGATAATTTTCTTAACTATACTCCGGTCCACCAGACTGTGAGAGATACTGGATAGAATTTTAATATACCGGGTGGTTTCCACGGCCGGTCCCACTATAAAAAATATGAGATAAACCGGTTCTCCATCCAGAGCATCAAATTTAACCCCATCCGGAACCGTAATAAATCCCACCGTAAAAGTGGTAGCCGAGTCCAGACGGGAGTGGGGAATTGCTATCCCCCGGCCGAAACCGGTGGTCCCTAACGCCTCCCGAGCCTTGAGCTCCCGATAAATTTTCCCTTCAGAGATCCGGGCCAGTTCGGGGTTCCTTTTTGCCGCGGCAGCTACACCATGGAGGGCCGCTTTCTTGGAGTCAAAAGATACTCCGGTTAAGATACATTCCGGTTTCAGGATACTGGATAATTTCATGAGAATTACCTCTCAGGTTATTTTACCACCCCGGATGGGTTGTTGCCTTAGCTGAAGTCAGCTTCACCACTATTTTCCCGCCCGGACGCGCCCCGTAAAACGGGGCGCGTCCGGGCGGGAAATATTATTAGAGATTATCAGGATAGAGTAAGGCAGCCCCCCCTGAAATACAAGGACAAATCAGCATTCTATTTCAGATTAAGATCAAGTTCCAGCCCGTGTGATACTGAATAGTCCTTGATCAGCTCCAGAAATTCTTCGGCGTATTGCCGGCACTTCTTATCCCCCACGCCGGTAACCAGAAGAAATCCCGTACCGGTGGAAGGGCGCTTCCGGGCCATGTCCCGGAGGGAGGCATCGCCGAAGACAATATAGGCCGGAAGGTGTTTTTTCGAAGCTATCTCCCTCCGCAATTCTCTTAACGCTTCGAAGAGATCTCTATCCACTCCCTCCCAGGAATCCTTGATCGCCCGGGATACCGCGGCCCGAGCCTTCTTCTTCTCCGGCGGTCTGAGCAGCCGGGGGGTCTCATCGCCCCGCATGACCCGCCAACCGGATTCCGGTACAGTCAAAACACCATACTCCTCGCCCTTGCGGATATATCCCTGGGAGATCAGCTGTTCAATCCATCCCCGAACCGCCTGGAGAGAGAATTCGGAGAGGAGTCCGTAAGTACTCAGTTCCTGGTGGGAGTTCTCCAGCACCCGCTTATCCCGGGAACCGGTCAGCACTTTGGCGGTATAATCCCCCCCGAAACGTTGTCTGAGACGGATCAGGCAGGAGAGGATCTTCTGAGCAATGACCAGAGGATCATCCATCAGGGTCAGTTCATCCAGGCAGACATCACAGGCGCCGCAGTTTTCCGCCTCCAGACTCTGCCCGAAGTAAGCCAGCAGCTCCTTATGCCGGCAGGTGATTCCAGTGCAATATTCATAGATCCGACCCAGTTTCTCGATTCCGATCCGGGCGGGATCAGGATCAAGATCTCTCATCAGGCTCTTCCAGATCGCAAAGTCCCCGCCCGAATAGAAGAGAATGCACTCGGCCTCCAGCCCATCTCGGCCGGCCCGGCCGCTCTCCTGCTGGTAGTGCTCTAATGATTTGGGCATCGCGGTATGGATAACGTATCGGACATTTGATTTGTCGATACCCATCCCGAAGGCAACGGTGGCCACGATGATATCGATCTTCTCCGAGATAAAATCATCCTGGTTCTCTTTCCGATCACCGGCGGTCATCCCGGCATGGTAGGGACTGGCTTTATAGCCGCGCTGACGGAGAGCGGCGCTGAGATCATCGACATCGCGGCGGCGGATACAGTAGATAATCCCCGACTCCCCTTGATGTTTCTCCAGCACACCGCAGACCTGGTTGATACGGGAAGTCCGGCGGCGGGCCCGATAGATCAGATTGGGGCGATCAAATGATCCTACCAGGACTTCCGGATCGGTAAGCCCTAACTGCCGGGCGATATCCTTTCTCACCGGATCGGTAGCGGTAGCGGTATAGGAATGGAGAGCAATCCCTGGAAAAGATTGTTTTAATCTTCCCAGCTGCCGGTACTCCGGACGGAAATCGTGCCCCCAATGACTGATGCAGTGGGCTTCGTCAATAGCGATAAATGAGAGGGGGGTATCTTTGAGAAACTCAATAAATTCCCCCATCATTATCCTCTCCGGGGAAAGATATATAATCTTTACTTCACCTCCGCGGATCCGGGAGAATACCTCCGATTTCTCCTTCCCGGTCAGGCTGCTGTCGATCCGCACCCCGGAGACCCCGCACTCGGAGAGCGCGTCAACCTGATCTTTCATCAGGGATATCAGGGGAGAAACCACTATCGCCACCCCCTCCATCGCCATTGCCGGCGCCTGGAAACAGAGTGACTTCCCTCCCCCGGTCGGCAGAACCACAATCGAATCCCGCCCGGAGAGGACACAGTCCATTGCTTCTTTCTGGAGGGGGAGAAATCCGTCAAAACCCCAGTATTTTTTTATGATCTCTTTCATGGAAGAAAGTGCCTAAAGTTTGAAGTGCCTTAAGTGCCTAAAGTTGTTCGCTTTCACCTGGCTTTTTCGGCATTGGTTAAATGCTTGCGCATTCTTATTTTTTCGGCCCCCCCCGAGTATCAATCGGGGTCAGAAAAAATAAGATTATTGAAGATTAATATCTAAGAAATAGTCTCGATCGTGGCTGATGGTGAGGCGATACTTGCCTCCGGTCAGACCGGGGAAGACGGCATCTTTTTTCAGTTCTGTCTGATGAGACCAGATTTGCTTACCGGCCTTCTCTATCCGGAGGGGAACCCCGGCCAGAGGGAAGCCGTAGCAGTCAGTGAGATGGATCAGGAATCCTATATCTCCCCTCTCCTCCCTCCTCATCTCAATCATGACATTTATCTCACCTCGATCGAAGGACCATCTCAGCCCCTGGATCGACGCCGGTTTCTCAAATCCGGGAGATTGATCTCTCCCCATAACTAACTCATCTCCGGGTTCTTCTTCTATTTTAAATTTTGATTTCGATTCAAACTTGAAGAGAGCCTGCTCTTCCGCCGCCATCTTGATCTCTCCGGATGATGGGTCTAACGGATAGACCATCCGGAAGGAGGAATCAGGGCGGGCGGCGGATGCCTCCTCCAATTCAGTCAGCTTTACTTCAATCCGCCCCAGAAGTATCGGTGAGAATAAGATATGCTCTCCTTTGATTTTCCTATCGAGATGCTCCGGAACCTGGATTAAACCCTCCTCTTCCGCGGCGGAGGACAATTCAAGCGCCCGGGAAATTTCGGCTACAATCAAGCCGCAGTAATCGCAGACCAGGAGATGCCGGACTATCTCATCTCGTCTATCTTTATCCCGCAGACTTCCGTCGGCAAAGCCCGATAATGCCCCCTCCCCAGGGCAGTCCGGCCCTTTTTCACTGGAATTACCGCTGCTTTTCTCCCGGTAAGTCCTGAGAATCCCTCCGATATCTCGAAGATTATTAAAAACCGCGGCGCATACCCCACAGACTTTGAGATGCTCCTTCATCCTCCCGACTTCCCCGGGATCAAGTTCGCCATCGATATAGCGATTAATCTCTTCTTCCGTATAGCAATTTTTCATATCACGATTCTCATTCTTAGTTTTTTTAGCACGAAATATTAAAAATTCCTTTTCGAGCTATGTCTGACTAACACAACAGTCGGAGAAACCGGGATTTTATTCCCATAAATTTTGGATTTTTTTTATTCCCTGTCGGGCCAGGATCTTTCTGAGCGTATTTTTAGCCTGAAAAAGTTGTTTCCCGACGTAATTCGTATCCACCGGATCATTCGAGCCGGCATTCAGCAGTTCGGCGATCTCGCGGTACTTCATTCCGATCATCCATTTCTCTACAATAAATCTCACCGCGGGAGAAAGTTTCTCCAGCGCGTCTCTGATAATTTCAGACGCCTCGGACCGGATCGCCTGCTCCCGCTGATTCTCCCGCTTCCGGGAGATGGCGCCGGAAGAAGTGGCTTCCGAGGCGTCACCATCAATAACCCGGCTCAGTTCGCTCTCATCCAGGGGGATAAGACGACGACCGCGTATATAATCCATAATCTTATACTTCGTGATCCTGGCGACCCAGGTCGAGAGTTTCGCGCGCCCGTCAAAGGAATCAAACGCGCTGAAGATAGCCCTCCAGGACTCCATAAAAATATCTTCCTGGTCCTGTCCCTTAATCCCAAATTTCAAGATCATGGACCAGACCAGAGAACGATATTGATTATATATCTGAATATGGTTCTCAGTCATTTTATATATAGTGTTTCTCCGGATTTCTGCTATTATGCTTTTAATGAATGAATATACCTATATCGACAGTCCTTCCGAGCTCCGTATTCTTATTGAACAGGTGGTTCAAAATTCAATAATCGCGATTGATACGGAAGCGGACAGCCTCTATCACTACTATGAGAAAGTCTGCCTGATCCAGATCACGACTGGAGGAGAGACTTATATCCTGGATCCTCTGGCCAGACTGGATCTCACTGATTTTTTCAAAGTCCTGGCCGAAAAACGGATTATACTCCACTCCGCGGATTATGACCTCCGGCTCCTCCGCGCTTCTTATGATTTCTTTCCCGTGTCTGAAATCTTCGACACCATGCTGGCTGCCCGGATATTGGGGCATGACCGCCTCGGATTATCCGCGCTGGTTGAGAGATACTTCGGAGTAACCCTCTCCAAACATGGACAGAAGTTCAACTGGTCTTTACGGCCGCTCCCGGAGAACAAACTGATATATGCCGGCAACGACACACGTTATCTTGAACCTCTGATGGACTTTCTCGGCAAAGAGCTTTCTCAACTGGACCGAATGGAATGGCATAGAGAATCATGCGCCATGCTGGTGGAAACGACCCGGGTAGATAGACCACCGAAAGGGCCGGACTCCATCTGGAGAATTAAAGGCCTGAAAGAATTAAACCGCCGGCAACTGGCATTTCTCCGATCCATCTGGTACTGGCGTGATGATGAAGCTAAGAACTCGGATCTTCCTCCTTTCAAGGTTATGGGCAATTCACAGATTATTACGCTGGCCCTCTGGGCATCGTCTCATCCCGGGATCCCGCTCTCCCAGGGACCAAAACTCCCGCGAAACTGTAAAGGAGACCGCCTCCACGCGCTGAATATCAAGATCAATGAGGCTAAAGAACTCTCTGAATCCGATTGGCCTCGGATCAAGGCAAAAAGAAAGAAGACCGATCAGCGCTATACCCCCTTTTCGGAAGAAGAGAACGCAATGTTGCTCAATCTCCGCGAGGACTCCGCCAGAATCGCAACCGATCTGGGTGTCC
Source organism: uncultured bacterium (assembly GCA_937885075.1). Taxonomy (GTDB): domain Bacteria; phylum Auribacterota; class Erginobacteria; order Erginobacterales; family Erginobacteraceae; genus CAKZYZ01. The sequence continues at coordinate 25,259 of CAKZYZ010000247.1, forward strand.
CTCCGCATGTCCTGGTCTCCCGGGCTTCACTTGAATCAATCCTCAGATCCCGAGCCATCACAGTAGAAGATATAAGTACCAACGGAAAAATCACCCGCTATCAAGCCGAATTGCTCGCGCCTCTTGTAAACAAAATCCTCAGCGAAAAATAAAGAGATTATATCAAGTCCTGATTTAAAGTTGTTACTTTTCGCTTGTTAAAAGTTCTTCTTCCCCCCTACCTCACCCCCTTTTATGACAGGACCATTGCAGTCAGGACTATTCTTCCCCCTACCTCGCCCCCCTTTTTAGACAGGACCATTGCAGTCAGAACTATTAAAATCAAAAAGAAATAGAAGCCGAAGCGAGGTTAATAGTCCTGACTGCAATGGTCCTGTCTAAATATCTTTTTTGCCTTTAATCGTCCTATCCGTCTTCCGTCCTCCGTCTTCCATCCTCCGTCCTCTGTCCTCTATAATATCAAAAGATTATCCCGGTGAACCGCTTCATCGTAGTATTTATAACCTAATATCGATTCGAACTTCTCCGTCTTCTCTCCCCGGATCTTCTCCAGTTCCGCGGAACTGTAATTAACCAATCCCCGGCAAAACTCTGCGCGGTCTTCATCCGCGATCGAGATCATATCTCCCACTTCGAAGTCGCCTTCCACCTCTACAATCCCGGAAGCAAGAAGACTGGTACCTTTCTCTATCAGGGCGCGGCGGGCGCCGGAATCGACAATAATCCTACCCTGCTCCAGACAGGAGAAAGCGATCCAGCATTTACGAGATCTCATCCGAGAAAAACTTGTCGGGAAATAGGTCCCCACCTCCTTACCCGCTATGATCTCAGTCAGAATATTCTCCCAGGCTCCATTGGCAATTATTACCCGGCCGCCAGCTCTGGTGACAATCTCAGCCGCCTCAAGCTTACTCCTCATCCCCCCCCGGGATTGTTCATTATCACTATCTTCTATCAGTCCAATAATCTCAGGGGTAATGGAATATACCTGATGAATAACCTCCCTCAACCTATCCGGACCAGGAGAAGTCAGCAACCCATCTACATCGGTGAGTAGAATTAAGAGATCGGCCCGGATCAGATTCGCGACCAGAGCCGCCAGTCTGTCATTATCCCCGAATTTAATCTCATCAACCGAGACAGTATCGTTCTCATTAATTATCGGAATAACTCCCTCCGCGAGGAGTGCCTGGAGTGTATGGCGGACATTGAGATGGCGATCACGATGATGAAGCCCATCCCGGGTGAGCAGGATCTGCCCGACACAGTAACCGGCGTTCTTGAAATGCTCATGATATACATGCATCAGGATCGCCTGGCCGACCGCGGCCGCGGCCTGAAGACCGGGAAGGGAGCGGGGCCGTCTCTTCATCCCCAACTCCTGCCTGCCGGCGGCGATAGCGCCGGAGGTGACCAACAACACCTCTATCCCCCGCTCCTTCAGCAGAGAGATCTGATCGACGATCCGGGAGATTAGAGCCCGATCTACCACTCCATCCTCTCCGGCGAGAAGGTGACTGCCCACTTTGACCACCACCCGCTTCGCCTCGCGCAAAACGCTTCGATTATGTATTTTCTGCTTCATGAATTATCTGTCTCAGGGGGAATAACCGTTTCTTTGGCTGGAACGGTTAATTTTTCCACTGCAAACAAAGCTTCTTGCAACTCATCCAGGCCGCTGCTCTCTAAAGCCGATATGGGGAAGACCTTGGAATCGGGGACCCCGGACGAACTAATAAACTCGCGGTACGCTTCATCCGCTCCCGGTAGATCCATCTTGTTCGCCGCTATCAGAAACGGTTTCTCGGTAAGATCCGATCTGTAGAGGTTTAGCTCGCGGAGGAGATTGCCATAGTCATCGAATGGAGACCGGCCATCGGATCCGGCCATGTCGAGGACAAACAAGAGAACCCGGCTCCTCTCTATATGGCGGAGGAACTCATGGCCCAGACCAACATTACGGTGCGCGCCATCAATCAGTCCGGGAATGTCAGCGACCGTTATTCTCCGATAACCGTCAACCGGATCGATAACAATCCCCAGAGCGGGACTGAGAGTAGTAAATGGATAGGATGCTATCCTGGGGTGGGCTTTAGAGATTCTGGATAAAAGGGTGGATTTTCCCGCGTTGGGATAACCAACCAGGCCAACCGCGGCCAATAGCTTCAGTTCAAGGTAATAGACCCCCTCATCACCGGGTTCACCCTTCTCGGCAATCCGGGGAGCCTGGCGCGTGGAAGTGGCAAAAGAAGAGTTGCCCCGGCCGGCTTTACCGCCGCGGGCCAGACATAGGCGCTGCCCCGGTTCGACCAGGTCGGCTACAATCTTCCCGCTCTCCTCATCAATAACCAATGTCCCACGGGGAACCATCCGGACAATCGATTTGCCTCTCCGTCCCTGCTTTTTTTTCCCCTCGCCGGGGCGTCCATTCTCCGCTTTTAAAAGTGGCTGATAAGCGAAAGACAAAAGAGTGCCTACCTGTTCACTTGTCTCCAGGTAAACACTCCCGCCTTCCCCACCCTTCCCGCCATCAGGACCGCCGCGAGGGACATATTTTTCTCTCCGGAAACTGACACACCCGTCACCGCCGCGACCGGCTTTAACGGTAATCTTTGCCCTGTCAATAAACGATTTTTTCAAATCATGAGGTGAGGAATAGAACTTAGCCTCACAACTTCTTTGCCACAAAGACACTAAGACACAAAGAAATGACGTAAGGGCCCAAGAACTACACCTCTTCTTCTCTTCTTGTTTTTCTTAGTGTCTTCGTGCCTTTGTGGCGATATTCTTAAAATTCCGAATCCGTGAATTAATCAGCTGGCGGCAACCGGGAGAACCGCGACGCGTTTCTTGCTGCCATGGCTCTCGAAGTTGACAGTGCCGTCAATCAGAGCGAAGAGAGTGTCATCGCGTCCCCGCCCTACATTCTTACCGGGGAGCACCTTTGTTCCGCGCTGCCGTATGATAATCGTTCCGCCTCTTACATACTGACCGCCGGACCTCTTCACCCCCAATCGTTTAGCTTCACTATCTCTCCCGTTTCGGGAACTTCCCTGTCCTGTTTTATGAGACATATTAAACTCCTTATAAAATTAGCGGCTTCGCCGCTACTTTTATGTGTTTACATCCCGATAAGTATCGGGGTTTTGAACAATGACTATTGGGGTTACTACTTCTCCGCCGGTGATTTCTTTTTCGCCGCCGGTTTCTTCGGAGCAGCCGGTTTCTTGCTCGGTTCTTTCTGCTCTTTATCTTTGGCAGGAGCCAAAGATGTTTTCTTCACCGCCGGCTTCTTCTTTTTTACCTCGGCGCGCGGCTCTTTTTCTTTCGGCGCGGCGGCTTTTCCCGGGATAATTATCTTCTCGATTGCTACCGCGCAAAAATCCTGCCGGTGACCCCTCTTCCGATGAGAGTCTTTCCGTCGTTTGAATTTGAAGACAACTATCTTTTCATATTTATCGAATTTAACAATCTTTCCTTCAACGGAGAATCCTTCCAGAATAGGGCGTCCTATTGATGCCTTCTCTCCATTCCAATAAAGAAGTACCCGGGGGAAAGAAACCTTATCCCCGACCACACCGGATAATTTCGGTGTCTCTATAATTTCATTTTCCTGCACCAGGAATTGCTTCCCGGCGATCTCTACAACCGCAAAATTCATCTTTATTCCTCCATTTTGTATCGAATCTAAGTAAGTATATTTATTCTGTCAATTAAATAAATTAGCCCTCACTCCGTTCGGGCAACTTTTTCCTCTAAGGGAAACAGGAAATCAGGAGAATTTAAAATACTCTTTCCTCCTGCCTTCCTGCTTTCCTTAGGGGTTATTAAAATTCCGAAGCAGTAAATTAGTGCTACGCGCTAATTTAGTTTTGAGCATGGTCCAACTATACCATCTCCTGACCATTGCTGGAAAGAGCCCATACCCTATATTCCTGGAACCCGAGTTCCGTGTTGTCAATAATACTGATCCTGATCCCCCGACGACGGGCAAACCGCCGCAACTGCCCCCAACCTTCCTCAAGAAGATAGCGGGCCAGTTCAGGCGCGGCTTCAATCCGAAATCTCTTCACCTTGGGATACTCATACGCGCCCGAGCGAAGTTTCCGCTCAATCTCCAGACCAAGACTGAAGAGAGACTTGACGACACCCAGACTCCGGCAGTAGGGGCAGGTCTCATATACTTTTTTCAAGAAACTCTCTTCCTCTCTCTGGCGGGTCAACTGAATCAGCCCAAACTCCGAGAACGGAAGAACCCGGGTTCGGGCTTTATCCTTCTTCAACCCCTTCACTAATATCGACATAACCTGCTTCTGATATCGCCGGGAAGACATATCAATAAAATCTACAACTACAATTCCTCCCAGGTTACGAAGCCGTAATTGCGTGGCCACCTCTTCCGCCGCTTCCATATTCGCCCTCAAAACTGTCTCTTCCTGCCTGCCCTTTCCTTTGTGTTTGCCGGTGTTAACATCTATCGCGACCAGGGCTTCGGTCTGATTGATAATCAGATACCCCCCGCACTTCAGCCATATCTTCGGATTGAAGAGTTTAGCCACTTCTTTCTCTAAATTATATTTATCAAAGAGTGGTTTCCGGCCCCGGTAGTAAACAAGTTTGGACTGGGACTGAGGAGAAAAACTGGTCAGGAACCGATTAATCTTCTTATACTCCGGTTTTGAATCAACGATGATTTCTTTGATATCGGTCAATAGAGAATCGCGGATAACCCTCAATACCATCCCCAGTTCCTCGTGCAGAAGTGCCGGGGCCTTAGACCTCCTATCCTGTTTCCGAGCGGATTTCCAGGTATTCAAAAGATATGTCAGATCTTTTTTGAGGCTTTTCTTGGTTGCCGCGGCAGCGGCGGTACGAACAATCACGCCGGCTTCTTTCGAAGGGTCAAGCTCCATCATTATCTTCCGCAGGCGTGACCGCTGTTCTCTATTGCTGATCTTTCGGGAAACCCCTATCCGCCTCTCCAGAGGGGTTAAAACCAGATAACGCCCAGGGAGACTGATCTGGGTTGTCAGCCGGGCGCCTTTGCTCCCGATCGGCTCCTTTACCACCTGCACTATGATCTCCTGTCCTTTCTGAAGGAGCTGCTCTATGGTCTGGGATGATCTTTTCGATCTCCTATTATTCTGCGGAGTAGCATCATCCTCAATATCATCCTCCCAGATAGAGGAGGACCGGGCCATCTCACTCAGGGGCAGAAAACCATCTTTATCCAATCCAATACTGACAAATGCCGCGCCCAGACCACGGAGGATCGTGCTGACCCTCCCCTTATAGATATTGCCTAACGGACTCTGTTTCTCATCTCGCTGAAGATAAAACTGTTCAACTTTCCCATCAGCAAGTACCGCCACCCGATTCTCATTGGGATGACAGTTAATTATTATTTCTTTACTCATTAATATTTTCCTTTGGTATTAACATATTCCATAGATTATCGGGATCTACTTAATAAGCAACCTCTTTCTTCCTTTATAAGCTGTTAGATAGAACCCTGATCGCTTCCATTTCAAGCCGACCAGCGTTTCACACCCCACCCCGGTTAACGCCGAGAGAACATCATAGGGACGGTTATTCATCTCCACCGATAGGAGTATGACAAGAGATTCTCTCTCTCCACCAGGATCGGTATATTCCAATCGCTCTACCCCCCGACGGATATTAATAATCTTGATCTTTCCCTTTCTTATATACTCCAGCTTAACCTCGGTTGCCTCCATAAATTTCTTGATATCCTGATCCGTCACCCGGACCGGATCGGAGAGATCTACGCGATATTCCACCCCTCTAATCAACTTCCCTAATGAAGGCGAATCTTCCGGAGGCAGGGACGCTCCTTCGATTCTCATCCCCCCGGGCAGGACCTCATTTAAACTCACAATAATATCGTCCGTCTCAACCAAACCGGAAAGATGGATATCTATTATCTCATTCAACCCTTCCATCCCCACCTTGAGGGGGGGACAGAATGTTACCCGGGGATGGGGACTGTACCCCTCCGAGTAGCGAATCGGAAGTTCAATCCGGGAGAACGCCCGAAATAATACCCTCATCAGATCCCGGTGGGAAGTGAAGCGGATCAGTCCGGTTTTGGAGTATATTAATCGTAACTTCATTATTCATTCTTTTTGCCCCCCCCTCCCCCCCCCCCCCCCCCCCCTTTCTTCTTTTTCTTTTTTCTTTTTCTCCTTTTCCGCCTCCTCCCCCCCCCCCTCCCCCCCCCTCTCATACCTATTTCACCTCTACACTTAATCTCTACTATAAACATTCAATATCAACTCCTTCTTTTTTCCCATTTCTCTAACGACCATACACACCCTATCTCTCATCCTTCCCCCTCCTCCTCCCCCTACCATCCCTCCTCCACTCACCTCACTCTTCTAAC
>CAKZYZ010000248.1 GCA_937885075.1 uncultured bacterium
TACTGCGAGAGAGGGTGAAGGTGACGATATACGTAGTGGCGTGCGCAATGTATGTGGTTGGTGTGAGGGGGGGGGGGGGGGGGGTGGCGGGTGTGGGGGTGGGGGGGGGGGGGGGTGTGGTGGGTGTTTTTTTTTTTTTTTTTAATGATACGGCGACCACCGAGATCTACACTCTTTCCCTACACGACGCTCTTCCGATCTCAGACCATAGTCGAACATCTGGAATCCGGCATTGTCACCGTCGACCAGGAAGGGATAATTATCGCCATCAATGAAGCGGCCCGAACTGCGTTGAGCCTGGCGGGCGAAAATCTCCTCTACCGTCCGGTCAGTACGCTCGGAGACGGCCCGGCGAATATTATTGAACGGACCTTTAACTCACGGCAACCGGTTGAAGGGGTTGAATATACCAACCCGGTCAATAATCAGCCCCTGCTCCTCTCCACCTCAATCCTCAAGGGAGAACAACTCCATCTGGTCTGGATAAATCTCGTGATCCAGGACGTATCCTCGTTGGAGCATATTCCCGGGGAAGGAGAGATGAAGAAGGAGATCAGGTTATCAGGGGATCAGGAGATCAGGTAATCAGGTAAGAGCTTGGCGCTGCCAGATAACCCAGTATCCTGATAACTCGGTCTCCTTTTTGAGAGCAATAACCATACTCTTTAACCCCTAATCTGCCTGAACTATAGTAAAATGATGGTAAACTTTCGGTGAATCCCGTCCTCTCGTAGCGGCTGCCTTTAGGCTGCCACACGATGGCGACCTGAAGGTCGCCTCTACGAACACGGGGCAACGGGGTTTACTGAAACCTTACAAACGATGGAAGACTATGTTAGTGCTAAATTCATGTTTCGGAATTTTTACTCCCGAAATCCTTCGAGAACCTGGTTTGTTTAATTGATATTACCAGGTCCCGAAATACTTCGGGATCCCGAGTTGTTTAATATTAAGTCTCGGGACAATAAATGAGATAATACTGGAGCACTGGAGTAATGGAGTGATGGGGGCGCCTTCCCAACACTCCAATACTCCAATATTCCGGAACAGTTGCCCGGAGCAAAGCGACGGGCTATGTTCTAATTATGAGCAGTAATCCGCATATATCCGAGAAGATACGGATCCTGGCCGTTGATGATGAAGAGGCGATCAGGACCATTCTCAAAACAATCCTGGAGGGAGAGGGATATCTCTGCGATACCGCTGCCAGTGCCGATGAGGCGATCAGCCGGATGCGGGAGAATAATTACGATCTCATCCTGACTGACATTATGATGCCGGGGATGAGCGGAATTGAACTTCTGGAACTGATCCGGGAGCGGGATGACGAGATCGCCGTTATCATGCTGACCGCCATGAACGATATCGATATCTCGATCCGGGCTCTCAAATCTGGAGCCTATGACTATATCAGCAAGCCATTCCGGCCTGACGACGTTACCATCAGCATCGAGATGGCACTCCAGAAGAGAGCGCTTATCCTGGAAAACCGCGACTATCAGCGCAATCTGGAGAAGAAAGTTCTGGAGCAGAGCCGGAAGATCCAGGCTTCGTTCATCAAGAGCATTGAAGCCCTGGCCCGGACCCTGGAAGCCAAAGACCCGGAGACCCGGGACCACTCCCTCCGGGTAACCGAATACTCGGTGCGGACCGCGGAGGAGATGGGACTATCCCCCGCCGAGATCGAGAATATCCGGGTTGCCGCCGCGCTTCATGATATCGGAAAGATCGGGATCAGCGATGTTATTCTGGATAAAAATCGATCCCTGAGAGAGGAAGAGGTGGAGCATATCCAGCGCCATCCCCTGATCGCGGCCGAGATATTAGGACCGATTGACGAACTGAAAGAGATCATTCAGCTGATCAAGTACCACCATGAAAACTACGATGGAAGCGGTTATCCAACGGGGATAGCCGGGGAGGAGATCCCGCTGGGCTCCCGGATCATCGCCGTTGCCGACACCTTTGATGCCATCACTTCCACTCGCCCCTATCGCAAAGCGAAGACCGAATTATACGCCGTAGAGGAGATCAAAAAATACGCGGGGAGTCAGTTTGATCCGGATGTGATCGCCGCATTTCTGCGGGCGATGGGATATGAGGTTAGTAAGCGGGAAAGGAAAGGACCTGTAAGCGGTTAGCAGTAAGCTGTGAGCAGTGACACAACACCCGGCAACCGGGCTCATGTCACGTCCTGATTTAAAGTTGTCACTTTTCTCCACGAATTTATCTTATTTCTTCCCCCACCTCCCCCCCTTTTTTGTCCACGGATTAGGGGGATTGTTTGCCCCCGACCTCGCCCCCTTTTTGTTTGTCCACTAATTACACTAATTTACACTAATTGTTCCCCCAACCTCGGCCCCTTTTTGTCCACGGATTTCAC
>CAKZYZ010000249.1 GCA_937885075.1 uncultured bacterium
CACGAAGGTCACGAAGAACACGAAGAAAAACAAAGAAAACTATGGAATTTTCCTTTGTTTCTTCAAATTCCTTCGTGAACTTCGTGTTCTTCGTGGTTTAAAAGGCTTTTCGAGTAAGGTCTAACTATTGTTAGTCTTTTTTCAAAACTAAAATAGCGAACAAAGTGAGCTAGTTTAATGAACAACCCCTTTATTCAATCATTTCTTGAGTCGGGCTTGGTGGGACAGGGCATCCTGGTTATCCTCTTTCTGGGGTCCGGCTATTCCTGGACTATCATCCTCTATAAGTTTTTCCTCTTTCGGAGGGTCCGGGGCGCCACGGAAGAATTTCTCCGTGGATTCAAGCGCGGCAACCGCGATATTCTCTCCCTCTCGGCCTCCCATCTAAGCCGGGAGAGCGATCCGGTCTTTGCTGTCTATCAGGAAGGTTGTCGAGGGCTTACCGCCCGAGGCGGGAAAAAGAACATGATACCGGATATAAGTACTGAGGCTTGGAATCGGATCGAAGAAGATATGCAGCGGAAATCCGACGCGGAGACCAGGGTTCTGGAGAAGGATCTGCTCTTTCTCGCCACCGCCGCCAGCACCGGCCCGCTCCTCGGTATTTTAGGGACAGTCTACGGAGTCCTGATCGCGTTCCAGGGGATGGGACGTTACGGTTCGGCCACCATCGACGCCGTGGCGCCAGGGATCTCCGAAGCCCTGATCACCACCGTATTCGGACTGGTCGTCGCCATCCCGGCCCTGGTCGCCTATAACCACCTCAAGCATTTTATCGGAGACTACTCCGCCCAAATTGATAATTTTATCTCCGACTTCATCGCCCGGGCCAGAGCAGAAGCAAAAGAAGAAAAAAATAAATAAACCGCTAATCCCTGCCCCGAAGAAGGCGAGGGCTAAGTTCCTGCTTCGGAATTTCAATAAGCTCGTAGTGCAGGACTTCAGTCCTGCCTTCGTTGGGCAGGACTGAAGTCCTGCACTACGAAGTTGCGCCGAAGGCGCTATGTTCTGATAATAGCACCTCTTCCTGTTGGGGCTAGACGCAGTGTTCAACTTTAGGCACTTATTTATGTATCGTCGCCGCAGACAAAAATCTGATGTTTTAAGCGAAGTCAACATCCTCAATCTGGTGGATGTGATGCTGGTGCTCCTGATCATCTTCATCCTGGTCGCGCCGATCATGGAGCATGGGATTGATGTGCGGCTGCCTAAATCTTCGCCTTCCAAGATTCAAAGTTCGGAAGAGAGCATAACGGTGAGCATCGCTCCGCCCGGCAAGATCTATCTCAACGAAAAGAGAGTCACTCTGGACGAATTGAGCAGCCGCCTTGAACAGACCGCCCTGATCAATCCGGAGACGCCCCTGACTCTGCGGGCTGCCGCGAAGATCCGTTACGAAGAAGTAGTTAAAGTCCTGGACACGATCAGGAACAGCGGGCTGACCCGGATCGGAATCGCCACCCGGCCTACAGCGAAAAGATAGTAATCAGTGAACGGTGATCGGTAATCGGTTGGCCGGGCTGACGGGTTCAGGCGCACTGATCACTAAAAAGCAAGTAATCAGTGAACGGTGATCGGTAATCGGTTGGCCGGGCTGACGGGTTCAGGCGCACTGATCGCTATAAAAGCATGTAATCAGTGAACAGTGATCGGTAATCAGTTGGCCCGGGCTGACGGGTTCAGGCGCACTGATCACTGATAACCGATTACCGATCACCAATTACTTTAAAAAAATGATAGTGAGCAAGAAAAAAATATTGCTCGGGGTTTTCCTGGTCCAGGTTCTTGTCCTGATTATCTTCATTCTAATCTCGTCTCTCTCCTCCCGGCAGTACTACTCCAACCCGGTAACTTCAGTTGACCTGGTCACCGAGATCTCGGTAGCGCCGGAGATGGAGAATGAAATACCTCAGCCGCCGGAGGAACCGCCTCCCCCCCCGGAAGAACCAGAGCCGGAACCTATCCCTGAGCCTGAAACTAAACCTATCCCGGAAGAAGAGACCAAACCGGTTCCAAAAAAAATCATCAAAAGAAGAAAACCCGTAAAGGTACCGGAATCAAGTCTCAAGAAACGCCTCAAGGAGAGGCTCTCCAAAGTTAAAACAACCTCAGCCGCTCGGCCCGCGACCCGGACCCGGACCAGCACTGGCAATCAACAACAGTCCTCTTATTCCTGGTATAACTCTTTCATCCAATCCAAGATGTACAACCTCTGGAAACGCCCTACCAGGGACGCGGTAAAGAAGGATACCGCTACAGCGCTCATATCGTTTCGTGTTTATCGGGATGGGCATATAGAAAGTATCCGGCTGAAAGAATCTTCCGGAAGTAAAATAATGGATGACTCCGCCCTCCAGGCCGTAAGAGCAGCGGATCCCCTCCCCCCGCTTCCTGATGGGTTCAAGGGCAGGCATGAAGACCTGGCCATCCTCTTCGAGCTGACCGACTAAGTTGGCGCCTGCGGCGCCAACTTACTGGAAGTACATTTATATCAATACTTATTTCATTTTTAATAATTGTATTTTATATTCTAACTGGTATTGTGGTGGAAAAGAAAGTTGACGGTTGACGGCCTTGCCCGCCGTAGCCTTGGCGGAGGTTGGTTGACGGAAAACAATACAACCGGGTTTGTCTCAATTGTCCCTAATTTTAAAATTCGTGTAATTCGCGAAATTCGTAGTTCATTAACGGGGCCGAGGCGGGGGAAGCGGAATGTCCAATATCCAACGGACAATAACCAATTCCCAAATAGTAATGACCAATGTCTATGGTGAACTTGGAAATTGGAAGTTGGAAGTTGGCCATTGGAAATTCATTATGGGGCCGAGGCGAGGGGGGGAATAATCTGAGTAATCTGTGTAATCCGTGGACAAAAAAGGGGCCGAGGTAGGGGGAACAATTCAACATTTGTGGATATGAAAAAAACAGGGATATTATTTATTGCGGCGGTACTATTTTTCCTCGTCATGGTTACGGCCAGGGCCGAGATAAGGATCAAGGTCAGTGGACAGTACACCGCCCAGATGAGCCTGGCGGTAGTCAAATTTGAAGACAAGGGAAGAACCAAGCCTCAAATGGCCAACGGGATGACCACCCTCCTCCAGGATGATCTGCTTATCTCCGGATTCTTTACCCCGGTTGCCAACCGAAAATTCATCGCCGATGCCGAGGCTGTTGATCGCCGAACCGGAAAGATTCATCTCAAGGAATGGTCAGCTATCAATGCTTCGGTTGTGGTTAAAAGTAATTACATCTTCTCCGGCGATACCGTCACCATCGAATGCCGGGCGATCCTTGTCGACCGGGGGAAGCAGGTCTATCTGAAGAAATACCGGGATAAAGCCACCCGCTGGCGGAGAATGATCCATACCATGGCCGATGAGATTGTCTTCGCTCTGACCGGAGAGAAAGGACTGGCCCGGACCAATATTGCTTTCTCTTCAACCCGGGACGGCAAAAAGAAGATATATACCATGGACGCCGGAGGTCATGACTGGAAGAGACTCAACTCCGGGAAGGGGCTGGCGCTCTATCCCGACTGGACCCCCGATGGGATGAGCCTGGCCTATACCAGCTACTCTTACGGTCTCCCCTGGATCTTTCTCGACAATCTGATTACCGGAAAGAGAAAAGTAATCTCCCGCCAGCCGGGACTCAACGCCTACCCGGCCATCTCCCCCGACGGGCGCTGGGTCGCCTTCTCGCTCAGTAAGGATGGTAATGTTGAGATCTATAAGATGCGGATTGACGGGACCGACCTTACCCGCCTGACCAGGACCCACACCAAAGTTAATGACTGCTCCCCTACCTGGTCCCCGGATGGACGGAAGATCGCCTTCACCTCCGACCGTCGGGGTTCTCCCCAGATTTATGTAATGAACGCTGATGGCGGAAGCCCGCGAAGGCTGACAGTCGAGGGCGGCTATAACACCTCGCCCGACTGGTCGCCGCGGGGAGATCTGATCGCCTATGCCTCCCGAATCAAAGGAAACTTCGAGATATGTACCATCAACATTCGAACCGGAGAGGTAACCCGCCTGACCAAAAACCGGGATAACGACGAAGACCCATCCTGGGCACCGGACGGGCGGCATCTGGTTTATAGCTCAAAACGGAGCGGGCGGACCAATCTCTTTGTTCTGGACATAGCCAACCCCCGCCCGATCCAGATTACCCGGGGGAAGGATTGCTTCAGTCCCGCCTGGGGTCCTTATGGATCTAGATAAAGTTTAAAGTGCCTAAAGTTTGAAATGCGCTTCAGCCAGAGGCTGATCCGCCTCCGGCGGAAAAGTGCCTTCCTCCGTCGCTAAAGCTATGGCGGATAGGAAAAGTTATTCGCCTTCACCCGGCTTTTCAGGTCTTCAGACTGAAGCCCTGCCTTCGTAGTGAAATGAATTGAAATTTTCGCCATCTGATAATTATTTTACTTCAAAACTATTTTATTCTTTTTTTTTTGAAAGCATTAGAATAAGATCGCATTTATTTCAAAAGTAATTTACTGTTTCAGAATTTTAATAACCCCTAAGGAAAGCAAGAAGGCTGGAGGGGGAAGTATTTTAAATTTTCCTGCTTTCATGCTTTCCTTAGAGGTAAAGTTGCCCGAGCGAAAGACTCTTAGCCCATATTAACACGAGGTGTCTAACGGTCTTCAACGATCTTTAACGTTTTTTATCTTCAACGTTTTTATTTTTTAACGTTAGCGCCGAAGGCGCTAAGTCCTAAGAAGGAGAAAAGTAATGCAAAAAAGATTGAACCTGGTTCTCGCCGGCGGTCTGCTGGCAGTTGTCGCCCTCGTGGGCTGTTCCTCCACCCCCGACCCCATGGCCACACCGGAAGATCAGATGATCGCGCTCGATGGCGGAGATCTGCCGCTTGCCCCGATGGATATCGACGCGACCTTCGGAGAACCGATGCCGGAAGATGCTCTCATTCTCCAGGATATCCACTTCGACTTCGATCAGTCCGAGATCAGGGGATCAGATAAGGGGATGCTCGATGAGATAAATACCTGGATGCTCGATCACCCGGGAACGGCTTTGATGATTGAAGGGCATTGTGACGAGCGCGGGACACTGGAATATAACCTGGCCCTGGGGGAACGGAGAGGACTCAGTATCCGAACCTATCTCACCGGCCTCGGAACCAATCCTGATCGTCTCCATACCATCAGCTACGGAGAAGAGCAGCCGCTCGCCACCGGGAGCGATGAAGAGAGCTGGGCCCAGAATCGCCGGGGTCATTTCCTGGTTGACTACGGCCAGGGCACCGGGGAAGAGATAATCATGGAAGAACCCATCGATTAATACCTCTAAGGAAGGCAGGAGGGGGGAGCATTTATAATTCTCCTGTTTTCCTGCTTTCCTTAGAGGAAAATTTGCCTGAGCGAAGTGAGGGCTATCTTCAAATTTTAAGGGAGAGACTAAAAATGAAAAGCAGACTGAATCTGATTATAGCCGGCGGAATTATAGCAGTAATTACCGTGGCCGGATGTTCCTCAACCCCGACACCGACCGCTACCCCCGAGGAACAGATGATGGCGATCGGGGGGTATGATATCCCGATGGAACCGCTTACCGAAGGGATGGCTTTCGGCGAACCGGCCCCGGAGGACGCGCTCATCCTTCAGGATATTCATTTCGACTTCGACCAATCCGAGATCATGGAAGCGTCCCAGATAATTCTGGACGGTGTCTCCGGCTGGATGCTCGAACATCCGGAAGCGGCACTCCAGATTGAAGGCCATTGTGATGAACGGGGCACCAAGGAATACAACCTGGCCCTGGGGGAACGGAGAGGACTCGCCGTTCGAAGTTTTTTAACCGGACTGACCATCAACCCGGACCGTCTTCATACCATAAGTTACGGGGAGGAACAGCCCCTCTGCGCCGAATCAACCGAAGAATGCTGGGCGCAGAACCGACGGGCCCATTTCCTGGTAGCTTACAGCGAAGGATCGGAGACCGTTCTGACGGACGCGCCTCCAGCCCCCGAGCCGGTGGCTCCGGAAGAAGCGGCCATAGAGATAGAAGAGATCTATGTGGTTGAGGAATCGGTCCCCGAGCCGGCGCCGGAGCCGGATACCCCCAAACGCCGAACCCGTTCAATCGGACGTTATCACCAGTAGTTTACTGCTTCGGCATTCAATATGATTTGCCACAAAGGCACTAAGACACTAAGAAAATTTGAAGAATAAGAAGAGACGTAGTCATATGTATCTTTAGTTCTTTTCTTAGTGTCTTTGTGTCTTAGTGGCAAAATAGTTGCGAAGCGAAGTTCTAATTAATTGAGGTTAAACGAACATTGAAATTCTCTGGAATAATCACCCTTTTCATCGCCCTCATCATCCTCTCCGGCTGCCGGACGACCCAGTCTCAGCAGCGGGAGACACAGCGGAAGCTCTGGGAGGATACCCAGAGCCGGCGGGTGGTGGATCTGGAACAACGGATCTTTGAGATAGACCGCAATCTCGCCCTCAATAAGCGCCAGCAGGATTCCCTGGACCGACGGTTGACCCGCCTTGAGAACAGTATGGCATCTACTTCCGGAAACTATAAATCCGAAGTTGACGCGCTCCGAAAAGAATTAAACTCCGTCCGGGGGGCAGCCGATAAGAAGATCAATATCATCATGGATGAGGTCGCCAAGGAGAATCAGAAGATCCTCCAGTCAATCCGTTCCAACCGGGGGAGCGGAGGGTACTCCCAGGGATACGAACACGTCGTCAAATCCGGAGAGAGCCTCTCCACCATCGCCCGGGAGTATAAGGTATCGGTCGACAGTATCGTCGACGCCAACCAACTGGCCAATCCCAACGCCATCCGGGTCGGCCAGACTCTCTTCATCCCTCAATAAAATCCTGGCGGATTTTATTGTAATTGTTTCAACTCCGGAATTATTCTCTTTTATCTTACACCCTACCAAGCTCGCTGATGGCAGAAATTTTTTGGGGAAATATCACCATGGCCCATGCCCTTCCATTACCATCCGACAGTAAGCTTTCAGTTATCCCCGTTGCCCCGTGCTCGTAGAGACGACCTTCAGGTCGCCATCGTGTGGCCCCGCCGGCGGCGGGGCCGCTACGAGATAACGGGGTTCACTGAAAGCTTACCAGTGTCGTTGTGAGCGAAGCGAAGCAATCTCTTGACAAGGTTGGATTATATAATGATTGATAATAGTTATTAAATAAATAATATACCATTATTGCGCGTTTTAGTGGGACATGCGATAGTTGTTTTCATGTTAGCTATCTTGTTAATACATTAATCTATATATAAATTAAAATTATAAGGTATATTTTAATTACCAACAACGTTTAAAATTAGATATCTTTCCCGAAAGGAGCCATATGATGAAGCAAGTTACTGAAATAAAACGGAGCATCTGCATGGGGTGTCATTGTGAATGCGGCGTATTCGTACATGTAACGGACGGGAAAGTCACCAAGATATTAGGTGATCCGGAGTTCCCACAGAACGAAGGGGCGCTATGTCCCCGGGGTCCGGCATATCTGCAATTTCTCTATCATCCGGATAGGATAACCCACCCGATTGAACGGGATGAGAAGGGGGAATGGAAGCGAATTTCATGGGATGAAGCTCTGGATAAGATTGCCGCGAAATTTCGCAAGATCGTCGATGAACACGGCCCGAACGCCATATCCTTTACCTTCTGTGACGGAGATAGGGACAATATTGTCTTCAATGTGGACTGGCTGACCGCGCTCGGAAGTCCAAACCTCCTGGGAACAGACGCGCAATACTGCATCAGACCCAACTGGATCGCCGATTCACTGACCTTTGGTCAAGCACTCACCTGGGAGAAGGGGCCTGATTATAGAAACAGCAAGTGTATACTCGCCTGGGGAGGGAACCCGCTGGAGACCCATCTGGCATCTAAGGGGATGGAGATCATGCGGGGTCTGGATAAGGGAGCAAAACTGATTGTTGTCGACCCCCGTTTCACCAACCTGGCTTCAAAAGCCGACATCTGGCTGCAGGTCCGACCGGCGACGGACGCCGCCCTGGCACTGGGAATGATCAATATAATTATCAAGGAGGGGTTGTACGATAAGGAGTTTGTGGAAGAGTGGACAGTCGGTTTTGATAAACTAAAAGAACGGGCAGCGGAATATCCCGTAGAGAAAGTCTCAAAGATCACCTGGGTCCCCGAAGAAAAGATCATCGCGGCGGCGCGGATGTACGCTCAGACTAAACCGGCTTCCCTCCACCATCGCATGGGCGTCACCATGCATACCAATGGTCTTCAGACAGTACGGGCCATCGATATGCTGATCGGAATTACCGGAAATCTCGATATTCCGGGAGGGAATCTCCTCCCCTTCCCCGCTCCGAACAGCAAGGTACTTTCCGCTTATATCGAGTTCCCCCGAGTCTACAAAAAGAGGCTGCCCAAGAAAGTCCGGGATCAGAGATATGGGGTAAAAGAATTTCCCTTCGGATATGATATCGCGAATTCCTGGATGGATTCACATCCGGTTATGGCAGTAGATGCCATGGGAAAAGGGGAGATAAAGGCAAGTCTCATTGTAAATGATCCGGTTATGGGTCTCCAGAAGAGCAAGAAGATCGCCCAGAATTTTTCCAATCTTGAGTTCATGGTTGTGGTAGACCACTGGATGACGCCGACGGCAAGTTTCGCGGATATGATCCTTCCCGCCGCCGCGTGGCCCGAGAGAGATCTGGTGCATGAACTTCACTATCTCAACTTTATCGGGGTAGCCCCGAAAGTAATCGAACCGGTAGGGGAATGTAGGGACGAACGGGAGATTTCTCTGGAGATATCAAAAAGGATGGGATTGGAGAAATTTTATAAGGTCGATACCGTGGAAGACTGGAATAATTTACGGTTAAAAAGGCTGGGTATTACCTTCGACGAGTTCTATCAGAAGCACGGGACGGTTCTTGAATTCCCCTTCCAGACCGAGAAATACAAAAAATTCAAAAAGTTTCCCGGGACCGAGAGCGGCAAAGTAGAGTTATATTCCGCGAAACTGGAGGAACATGGATTTGACCCTCTACCATTTTACGAAGAACCTCCGGAGAGTCCCATAAGCACTCCCGAACTGGCTAAAGAGTACCCCTTTATTCTCATTTCAGGGGGGCGGAAGGTGGCCTATTTCCACGGATACGGGAGGCAGATCCCATGGCTCCGGGAATTGATCCCGAACCCTCTGATAGAGATTCATCACGACACCGCCGCCCAGCTTGGCATATCTGATGGCGACTGGGTCTGGGTGGAAACACCCGGAAGCAGAGGAGAACGAGCGAAGCTTCAGGCCAGCGTAAATTATGGGGTAGACCCGCGGGTAGTAAGCGCCGATTCACACTGGTGGTTTCCGGAGCGCAAAGATGATCCCCACCGCGGTTGTTTTGAATCCAACATAAATGTTATTACTTATAAAGACCCTCCCTACGACAACATCCTGGGTTGTAGTCTTATTAGAGGGCCATTATGCCGAATTACCAAGGTGGAGGAATAGCCATGAATAAATATATACTATCTGTTGATATAAAAAGCTGCGTCGGTTGTCAGGCCTGTGAAGTGGTCTGCAAACAGGAATTCAATCTCCCGGTGGGTCCGAAATTTATCAGCGTCAAAAAGGATGGGCCCAAAAAGGTAGGAGATAAAATCCGGACCGATTATATCCCGATTTTCTGCGATCACTGCGAGGAAGCCGAATGTATAAAAGCCTGCCCCGAAAACGCGATAATCAAGCGGCCGGACGGAATAGTAATAGTGATTAAAGAGAGATGCACCGGGTGTAAGCTCTGCATTTCCGCCTGTCCGACCGGTGTACCCCAGTATATACCGAATGAAAATGTGGTCGGGTTCTGTAATTACTGTGCCGATCGAATCGATGAAGGACTGGAACCGGCCTGCGTAATAGTCTGTCCATCTAAGTGTATATATTTCGGTGAAGTAGATGATGTGGAAAAGCGGATGAAGGAACACGGCGGATACACAACGTAACGGTCCCACTCAATAACCAAAATTGACTGGTTTCTTATCAAGTCTAAACTTATTAAGTTTAGACTAACCCGATTAAAAATCGGGTTAGGGAATATCAACCATAATCCGATGGGTGGAGGGGATATCGCCTACCTCCACTTTTCCTCCCGATCCATCGATTATCTGATACTTCTGACGGGCTGAACCGCTATCTTTGAAGGTAAGCGCGATATTGTTGAGGGGATAGGGGCTGGGGTTATCGAGAGTGACGACCAGGGTATCACCCTTCCATTCCGTCCGGACTTCCAACCCTTCCCGGGCCAGCCACCACTCACTCAGCTCCTCCATGGTGCAGATCCAGGTATCCTCCCCTTTTAAATAATTTATAAAATCGGTCAGTCGATTCAAACTCTCCGGGGAACTGATCTGGGGAAGATGGGTTAAAAAGGCGAACACTCCGGACCGGCTATGATATCTTTTAAATACCATCATCACCTTCTCCAGCCGGACCGTCGGATCGGTCTGGGAGGTTATCTCCAACAACTTCATCCCGAAAGGATGATAGGGATACATCAGGCGGCGGTTCAGGGACGGCATGAAGATAGTCCCGAAGGTGGTGGGGGGCAGATCAAGATCCGAACCGTAGAGATAGCCCAATTGGTCGAGCGCTTTAAAAGTCCGAGCGTTGCCGGAGAAACAGGGGCAGCGATGGCCCCGGGGGGGGAACCCCAGGTTGGTTAATATCTCCCTCCCCTCTTCCAGCCTCTCGACCTGCTCCTCCCGCGAGAGGAAGAGCATCTCCGCTCCCATCTTAACCCCCCGTCCCTCATTCCTCACGCAGTAATGGGCGAGGCCGTGCTGGGCAATCTCATGACCATCGGCGCGAAGTTTTTTCATCAGCTCCACCCGGGGATCACCGGGACGAAGCAGATTCTTCCCCAGATGATCCGGGATGACGAAGAATGTTCCCCTTACTCCCAGATCCTTCAGACAGTTCCGGAGAGCCTCAATCGTATCAGGCGGAGTTACAGCACAGAGATCGTCATTGGTAAATATACTGGCCGAAATGTTATCCCCCGGGTAGAGACCGAGAGCGATATCATTATTCTCGATAAAATTCACCGGCGGCCCGGTCATATAGTCCCGCCAGATATAGTAAGTATTGAACCCAACCCAGGCGAAGAGAAGCACCAATAGAGCGGCCGTAAACCAGATGATTTTTCGGATTCTGCTTTTCATAAAAAGAACATAGCTCCGCAACTTTTTTGCCACCAAGACACTAAGACACAAAGAAAAGAAGGAAAGGTGCTATAACTACATATTTTCTTATTTTCTGAGCTTTCTTAGTGTCTTTGTGCCTTTGTGGCAGATTTAGTGAAATTCTAAATTCAAGAAAAACCCGCCAATTATAATCCCAATTGCCAATATCGATCAACATTCAGAACTATATAATTTCCCCGAAGGGGAAATTATATATCGAAGAGCTGCCACTCCTCATAACAATCCGCCGGAAGGTCCTGGATGAAGCGGGAGGGCTGCAGGATAGTCTCCTCCCCGGACCTCTGGCGGGCGATCATGGGGTGGGTCAGGTAGAGCTCTTCCCGGCAGCGGGTCCCAGCGACATAGAAAAGCCGCCGCTCTTCCTCCATATTCCCGTTATCCCCGTAACTCGAGGCCGGGGGAAACCTTCCTTCGGCCAGCCAGATAACAAAGACCACATCCCATTCCAATCCTTTGGACTGATGGATGGTGCTGAGGACCACCATCTCATCCTGAGGGACGGCGAATACATCGTTGGTGCTAACTCCTCCCATCATCGCCAGTTCATCCAGAAATTTTTCCAGATTGTCATAGCGCGCGGCATAGTTGGCTAACTGCCGGAGATCCTCGACCCGCCTCTCATAGTTTGAGTACTTGGCCTGGAGATAGTAGTCATATTCGCTATCCATGACCATCCCGATCAGTTCGGAGGGCCCCACCCCGGCATTATTTTTCAACTCCCTGATCGTCAGGGAAAACTTTCCCCAACCGGGACGGGCGCCGGATGAGATGGCGGCGGGGATCTTATCTCCGGAGATAGTACTGAGCGGCTCGGCTGATTCTTTGAGGATATCCCAGATCTTATCCGCCGTCCGGACCCCGACCCGGGGAATCTCCACCAGGATCCGCTTCCAGGCAATCTCATCACGGGGATTATCGATTACCTTCAGATAGGAGAGAACATCTTTAATGTGGGCCTGTTCAAAGAACCGGAGACCGGAACGGACCGTAAAGGGGATCTCCCGCCGGGTCAGCTCCATCTGAATCTCCATGGAATGAAAATGAGACCGGTAGAGGATCGCGATCTCCCCCAGATTAACCCCTTCGTCCGCCAGTTCCAGAATTCTCTGGGCGATAAACTCGGCCTGTTCATAAACATTCTCCGTCCGGATCAGCGCGGGACGGGGTCCGGATTTCTTGATCGGACGGAGCGTCTTCTGAAACCCATCTTCCCTCCCGGCCAGGATCCGGTTGGCCAGATGGAGGATCTCGGGGGTGGAGCGATAGTTGGTCTCCACGGTATATACCCGGCAGCCCTGGTAAATATTCGGGAAGTCCCTGATATTGCGGAAGAGCGCGCCCCGAAATGAGTAGATCGACTGGGAGTCATCTCCCACCACCATGATATTTCTATGGCCGCCGCCCAATAGATCGACAATCCTGGCCTGGATCCGGTTGGTATCCTGATATTCATCAACCAGGATATACTTAAACTGACGACTATATTTATCCGCCACCTCCGGATGGTGGGAGAGAAGCTCCGCGAAATAGATCAGGAGATCGTCAAAGTCCATATAATTGAGTTCCTTCTTCTTCCGCGCGTAGCGGACCGCCACCATCTCAATCTCGGAGATCAATTCTAAGAAGTGAGGTACCTTCATCTCGACCGCTTCCTCGATCGTGGTATCGGTATTCCGGGCATACCCGATAATCTCTAAAAGCACCCGACCCTTGGGAAAACGCTTCGCCTTGGTATCAACCCCCGCTTCCCGAACCACAGTATCGACCAGAACCCGGGAGTCATCCCGATCGAGAATGGTATAATTGTTCTTAAAGCCTAACAGTTCCGCGTGCAGGCGAAGGATCCGGTTGCCGACATGATGAAATGTCCCGCCCCAGATTCGGGCGGCATCCACCATGACCAGGTCCTCCACCCGACGGAGCATCTCGCTGGCCGCTTTCTTAGTAAAGGTAAGCAGGAGTATCTCCTCCGGGCTAACGCCTTTTTCCAGAAGATAGGCTACCCGGTAGGTGACGACCCTGGTCTTCCCGCTCCCGGCCCCGGCAATAACCAGCGCCGGACCATCGGAAGCCAGAACCGCCTTCAGCTGCTGGGGGTTAAGCTCGTTCTCATAATCAATCTTCCCCGCCGGGGCAACTTTTTTTATTCCATATTTTTTCATATTTTATTATCTGCCATTATTCTCAATAATGATTATCTCCACGAAGGTCACGAAGAAAAAAGCGGCAGGCCGGGTACCTCAAGTCCGCGGTCAGCGACCGCGGCTACAGGGCCACTCCCTCCGTTAAACCATGTTAGGGTTCTTTTCGACCCCGAAGGGGTCAAACATCATAGCCCCGGGTCTTACCCGGGGTCCGTTGCCCGCCATCACACCCCCCACCCCAGCACCCCAACGGGGTGCCACGTCTCAATCATGGGTTGATGTTGAACCCCGTTGGGGTTCTTTTGGTTTGCGGGGGGGATTCTCCCCTTGAACCCAGGGATTCTCCCCTTGAACCCAGGGATTCTCCCCGGGTTTAAATGTTGAACCCCTTTGGGGTTCGTTTCCCCGGATCCGCGGTCAGCGACCGCGGCTACAGGGCTAACTCCAGGCGAAATTATCCCTGCTCCTCCCTGCCTCATCTCCCCACCGGAATGTCGCCTGGCCCGCCAAAATACACCCGGGTAACCGATCTTACCGCCCATAATCCTGTGCTCTCACGGAAGATGGCGATATCCGTTATTCCATCGCCGTTAAAATCATCCGGAACCGCTTGGTCAGCCGAGCTTCCGAAGTAGGCCCGGGTTATGCTTCTCACCGCCCATAAGCCGGAATCCGGACGGAAGATAGCGATATCATCAATCAAGTCACCATCAAAGTCAGAGTAAAGAGGGATATCATTCAAACCGCCAAAATAAACTCGGGTAACCCCTCGTATCGCCCAGAGTCCTGAACCCGGCCTAAATATTTCTACATTTTTAAGAGGTCTTACATCATCCGACCCTTCATAACAATCAATATAAGTAACATTGGCACCGCTTTGATTAAAAATAACACTGATTATGTTATCATTTTCATTATAAGCTATATCATGGTAATCTCCTGCAAACCCATTTTCATACCGAAAACTACTATCATAAGCAAAATATTTCAGAGCAGATGATAACCAAATTGAACTGGCATCGAAACTGCCCATATCATTTAATATCATACTTTCATTATTATTGTTTTTTGCCAGACCAGGTCCATTTGTTGATTTAATTGCAGGCAAATCAATACATTTAATTAAACTTCCCTGGCCGGAATAAACATTTAAATTGTCATTAATCTGTTTTTTTTCATTATTATAGATCCAGACCTTATTATCATCTATTTCAATCCCGGCTATTTTATTGAGCTCTCCCGGCCCGGGATAGGCCCAGTTTTCCACCACAGCCCCGCTAAGATAATTTCTTAATAAGATTTCTCCATCTGTCTGATCCAACATGGCATAAACCCGAGTCCCATCAATTTCACCCTCTGCCGGATATTTCCATAAATGACCACTATTTTCAGAATCCATTATCTTATTTTCCGGATAAGTATCTGCTAAATTTGCTTTTTTCCAGACAACACCGCTCTGATTTAACCAGCTTGTTTTATCTTCTAAATTATTATAAGAAACACCGGTTCCATGCACTGTCTCGCTTTATATTTGACGACTCACCTTATCTCCGGGAGATGCAAGAGCATCAATACCGGTCCCCCAAAAGAGAACGGCCCCCACGATTACAACTGAAAGGCATCCGGAAAGTATTGGTGTAGAAAAAGTTATCTTAGACCGCTTCGCTCTACTGTGTGTTCTCATTTTCTCTTCCTCCCTGGAGGGTGTCGCGTCTTGACATTCAACTTAACTGTTCTTGCTATCAAAGATTAAATCGATTTTTCAATCTCTCTATAATCTCATTTAACAGAGAAGTTCTTATATATAAACTGCCGCGCTGAGGGAGTTCGGATAACAGATTAAGTACTTCCGAAGGTTTTAAGAGTTCCCGGCGAATAGCCCGCAAGAGAATTCCAATAGTTCCGTGGACATTATATCCCATTTTTCCTGCTACCAGGCGCGCGGCACAATCATCCGTAAGAAATAATGCCTCGGGATTTTTCTCCATAATTCCCAGAGCGCTCACTTCTCCCCAATGAAGAGAAAATACCCGGCAGAGAGTGTTGAGCTCTTCGCCTACAGGCACATAATCAGGCTTCAGGACAAAAGGAAGATCATTTCCATTCCAACCGGACGGACGATTGGAAATTACTTCATTCCAGACTGCTTCGGTCAGGAGAACTTCTTTGAAATCCTGGAATAAATTTCCGCAACCAAGCTCAGCCAGATGGATGACAGGACCGGCGTCACAGACCACCCGATGAATTAATGGTTCATTCGGAGCCATGGAGGCCCCACTCAACATCATCCCGAATATATTTCTCCATCAATGCTCCGCTATGAGAATCTATAAAACGATGAATGGCCTCGAAAATAATCTCATTTTCATCTGGGAACCAACCATCTTTTACCAGAGTAGTTACCCGGTTATAGAGTTGATCAGGTATTTGAGTATTCAGTGTTTTCATGCTGTATTCCTCCCTGAATATTAATCCAGCAAAAATGAAGGGGTTAAAATGTTATCTGATTCCGATAATTGGAGTTAATCATAAATTATTATTAATATATCATATCGGCATAAATAATAGGCAATAAAATCAATGAATACTTTTTAACTCAGCTTTTAATTTTCGGATCAAGATGATCTCGGGCGGCATCGCCCAGGAGGTTGAAGGAGAAGACCGCCAGGGCCAGGGCCAGACCGGGAAAGAGGGTAATCCAGGGGGCGGTCTTCAGGTATTCGCGCCCGGCGCTGATCATAAATCCCCAGGTCGCGGTCGGAGGGCGCACCCCCAGATCGAGGAAACTTAGCGCGGCCTCCGCCAGAATAAAAGCTCCCACCTTCAGACTGGCGGCCACCAGAATGATCGGGATACAGTTAGGGAGGATATGACGGAAAAGAATCTTCACCGACGATGATCCCCCGGCCCTCCCCGCCTCCACGTACTCCCGCTCTTTTAAGGATATGACCTCCCCCCGGACCAACCGGGCCATGGAAGCCCAACCCACCAGGGAGAGAGCGATCAGGACGGTGAGAAAGCCGGGAGAGAGAACCACCGTAATCCCGATCGCCAGCAAGAGTCCGGGGAAAGCCAGGGTAATATCGGTAATCATCTGGATCCCGGCATCGATCTTCCCCCCGAAATAACCCCCCACCAGACCGGCGATGGTTCCGATAAAGAGCGCCATAGCAGTAGCCAGAACCCCGATCGCCAGTGAAATCCTCGCCCCATAGATCACCCGGCTGAAGATATCCCGCCCTTTCTCATCGGTCCCGAAGAGATGCTTCCTCCCCGGTGATTGCTTAGCATCATCAAGATCAACCGCGTCCGGATCATAAGGAGCAATCAGCGGCGCCAGCAGGGCCATCAATATATAAACGGCGATCACCACCACCGAAATAGCCGCCATTTTATTTTTAAATATTGGGGACATAAACAACCGTTCCATCATTTTCAGCAGTTCCAATCGCCTGCCTCGTCCAGCTCCCCGGCCAGGGAAGGCGACAACTTCCAACTTTAGGCACTTTTCCGCCAGAGGCGGATCAGCCTCTGGCTGAAGCGCATTTCAAACTTTAGGCACTTTAAAACTTTGTCCGAACGCAGTGAGGACTAAGTTTTATTAAATTTGATCCTTGGATCGATAAAGGCATAGGAGATATCTACCACTATATTAGCGGCGATAAAGACCATCGCACCCAGCATCACACACCCGATAATAACCGGGTAATCACGCTGGAGGATGGCATTCATTGCCAGTCTACCGACACCATCCCAGGAGAAGATTGTCTCGGTCAGGACAGCGCCGTTCAGATAAGATCCGAAATCAAGTCCGGCCAGGGTAACGATCGGGATCAGGGCGTTCCGGAAGACATGGCGAAAGATCACCCGGTTCCGGGAGAGCCCTTTGGCCCGGGCAGTGGTGATATAATCCTCGCCGGAGACTTCCAGCATCCCGGCCCGGGTAATCCTGGCCAGATAAGCGGCGGACCGGGAACCAAGAGTTACCGCGGGAAGAACCAGAAAGATTAAAGCTCCTCCGCCCATCCCGGAAGCCGGGAACCACCCCAGATAATATGAAAATATCAGTATCAGAATCAATCCAGCCCAGAAGACCGGGATCGATATCCCCCCTATAGCCAGAAAAGAAGCAAGACGATCCCAGATGGTCCCCGGATAGACGGCGGAGAGAATTCCCAGAGCCAGGCCGAATATAATCGCGATCAGCATCGCCCCCAATGCTAAACGGATAGTATTGGGGAGTTTATCGAGGATCATCCTTCCGATCGGCTGACCGGTAAAGTAAGAACGGCCGAGATAGGGACGCTTGAAGATCGATATCCAGGGGATGCTAATATCTCCCACCTTTAACTTCTCGATGGTGGGGATCTTCAGGAATGAGATATTCCGTAAGAATTTGCAGTACTGAATCAAGACCGGCTGATCAAGTCCGAAGCGAATCCGATTGCGTTCTATTACTTCCGGCGAAGTCCTCTCCCCAACCAACGCGGAGGAAGGATCGCCCGGGATGTTTTTGACCAGAAGGAAAGTAATCAGGGTTATTCCCAGGAGGGTGGGGATGGCCAAGAGAATTCTCTTAACGATATATGAAATCATGTGGGGAATGGGGAATAGGGAATAGGGAGTGGTTTTTGCTAATTTTCATCAGAACTTAGCTTCGTAACTAATTAAACCGCGAATCTCGCGAATCTTCACGAATTAAAAGAAAAAAATGAACTACGAATTTTACTGAATTAGGGAGAACTTGAGAGTGATGAGTTCTCGTCTACTTCTGCCCCTTCTTCTTAGCAATGTCCATTGTAAGCTTGGAGTGCAGGATGGCAAGCTCAATCCATCTGTTGACCATTTTTTTGAACCGTTTATAAGTGGCAACCTGCAACCTGATCTGATCGAAGAACTGGGG
>CAKZYZ010000250.1 GCA_937885075.1 uncultured bacterium
TCGCCTCATGTATCATCTATTGGGACCAGTCGATTTTAGGACAGGACGGTGTCCGGCTGCCTCGGCCCCTTATTATGACATGACGATTGTAGTAAGGACTATTATTCCCCTACCTCGCCCCCCTTTTTTATGACAGGACCATTGCAGTCAGGACTATTATTCCCCCTACCTCGCCCCCTTTTATGACAGGACCATTACAGACAGGACTATTAGCCTCGCCTCGGCCTTTATTTCTTTTTCTTTAATAGTCCTGCCTGCAATCGTCCTGTCTAAATTTCTTTTGGTAATCGTCCTGCTAAATTTATGCCTGGTGTTGAACGTTGAAAATTGACGTTCAGTCTTTGTTTGTGGTCCTTACATTATGTCATTTTGTTTTATCCTACCCGGCCGATTATTTCAACGACTATTATTTTTTAATCGCACATTCCTTGACAGCGGGGAATGGAACCGTTAGTCTATTTTTAGAATTGTAAAAAGGCATTATAATTATAAGTTAAATATTCAGCTCCCCGATCGATTCAATCGGGGAGCAGGATATAAATTTGCTCGGCAAATTTATATGGGAGGAGAATTGTTATGAGGAAGAAGATATTTATTATTCACGGTAAGGGTGTCAACCGGGGAATCGGCAAAGAGGGCGGGGGTGATCTTGATACCGTCTCCTCCAATGCCTTCTACATGATCTGGGCGCGGAACACCATGAAGGAAGAATTAGGGCGGGATCCGGTCTACGGGGAGGATTTTGAGTTTGATTTTATTAATTACTCCGAAGGAATCGCCCACCTGGCGGTCCATGCCGGATGCGATATCTATCTCCCGGATTTTCCCATTGACGCTCTCACCACCCGGATGAAGATGCTGGTGATGGAGGAGGATGAGTCGGTCGATCTTATCAACCGGTTCACCCGCGAGATCAACGAGTTCAAACTCTGGATCATCCAGAATGCCGACAAGGTCCGCGATGAGCTGAAGGCCATCTTCAACAACACCTTCAAGCAGATCCCCAAGGTGCTGGAGCACCAGGAGCAGGCCGCGTTATTGACCGCCCTGAATATTTTACAGGTGATCCGTAATGTGACGGAACTGGAAGTCGTCAGTCGGGAAGATGAAGGAGCGGTGAACCCGGAGTTTTTAGCCGGATATATGAATGGGATGGTCAAGAATCTGACCGGGAATAAGCTGAAGGATATTAAAAAATCCCTGAAGGCGGCGCTCAACGATACCAACAAAGAGAAGATGATCGACAAGTTGGTTAAGAAGGGCGATGAGCGGGAGAATATCATCGCCTTTGACAAAGCGATGAAGCTGGATATGTCCACCAACGGACAGGTTAATTATACCGACGAGCTGATCATCGTGATGGTGGAGATGGCCGCTTACCTGATCCGGGGGTTGAGGCAGCTCCGGGATCTTCCCTGGGATGAGAAACTGCGGGAATCTTATTCGCATATTCTCCGGGGGATCGGTGAGGATCTGAAGCGACACCTAAGAGTAATGATAGCCCTGGGCGGCGCGCTGCCCGCTGATTCATCCGAAAAGGTAAAGGATTTGATTGCCGGGATCGGAGAGGCCTGCGATAAGACTGTTGAAATCATATCCGGGATCGAAGGATATCTCCCGCCCGCCGCGGCCGAAGAAAAGGATTTTACTATCAGGATTATGCTGACTGAAGATGCCACCGGCAAAGCCATCCCCGGGATTGATATCGTGGTGAAACGGCTGGCTGGGGCCGGTATGTTTCTCCTGCCCGACGGCAGTACCCGGTCGGATGAGACAGTCATGGTCCCGACCGATGAGAGGGGGACGGCGACGCTGAAATATCAGCCGGCCGCTCCGGACGAACAATATCGTTTCTCGGTTACCTTCGATGATCTCCAGGAGATATTTCTTCCTTCGGCCGCTCCGCCTCCCGACGCGGCCATCTCCGCGACCTTTGATGAGATCGGATCGGAGATGGCGGAAGAGGAGTTTGACGAAAAAGAAGTTGGCGGCAGCGGCGAGATAGACCGGGCGCTGAAGGTTTCTCTCACCGTTATCGAGAGGCAGTTCCGGGAACTCTACGCGAAGGAGATCATCTTTGCCAGTGTGGACGATCACCATCCTTACACCCAGGAGATATTCGATCTCTTAAAGAAGCTGGAGGAGGAAGGGGTCATCAAGCATATTCAGATCGCCAGTCTTCCCCGCGGCCAGGAACTCCCGATCGAAAAACAGACCTGCGGTTCGGCGCTGGTCTATAAGGACCGGATAGAAGGCAAGCCCTGGGATAACCCCGGGCTGGCCGAACTCCGGCGGATCGCGGTTCTCCAGGATCTTCATATCGAGCTGGAACCGCTGGCCCTGGAGCTCTCCAAACTGATCGGTTCCAAGTTCAGCAAGGTGGAGATGGCCACTGGTCTGGCGGACGAGATCAAGGACTATGACAGCATGCGCAATATAATGCGGAATACCGGCTGGGATAAGAAAGTAGAGGAGTATGAAGCGGGGCTGGATAAGGTACTCCCCCGGACCGAGCAGGTGCTGGGCACGATCGATTTCCATAAGCCGGATAATGTTGATGCTAAAGTCAAGATTATGGCCGGGATCTCACCCTTCAGCGACGCCAAGAAAGGAGAGACCCAGATCAATGTCGCTTCCGCGATCGGTTACTGGATGGGGAAGAAAGGGTATCCGGCCGATTATATCTTCTACTGCTACGGATCTCACCTGATGACCACACGGAAACCCAATGAGAATGAGACCTCGCTCAACCTGAGCACGGTCTGCCAGGCGATGGGTACCAAGGCCGACGGGGGGCACTCCGGGGCCGCTACCTGCAAGCCGGCCTCCAATCCGAACTTCCCCCTCGAACAGTTAGACAAGGTCCGGGATACCAACTTCCTCCAGTACCTGGAGTACCTGGGCGGCGTAGTGGCGGACTTTTCCGGATTGAAGTTTGAGGGTGTCTCCCCGGTTCCGGTGGAGCGATATACCGAACCGATTGAGCAGACACTCAAGCATGTCGCGGAGAATACTTTCGAGATCCTGCTGGAGAAGAAAGACAATCCGGAGGATAAGATCCGGGTTCTCTTTACCCGGGCGCCGAAAGTAAACAGGAAGGCGGGAGATGAGAAGCCGTCCTATCTGCAGGTTCTAAATTTTCTGAAACGGACCCAGGAGTTTGATTATCTCTTCTTCTCTCAGGGGATGATGTACCGGGTGGTTCTCTGTAACGTCGGTGATGCCGCCAAACGCCTGAATCTGCCGCAACTGGCGCGGGTAATCGGCTGGAGCGAGGATGACGGTAATGACGCTCAGGCCGTGGCCGATATCAAGAAGAACCCGAAGGTAAAGAAGCGTCTCCGGAAGCTTCTCAATCCGCATATGGTCTACCTGGCCGATCTCCTGGCCGGCTTCGCGGAAGAAGGGAGTGACTACCGGGTCTCCTCGATCCAGCCGATCTTATTTGACGGCGTGGAAGAAAGAGCCGCTGAGGTCTGCCGGCGGATGGATGAGAATACCTACGTGATCGACCTTACTTCCGCCGGAGGAGAGGGGAAGGAAGCGAAGCTCCGGTTGGTAGCCACGCTCTCCCCGAAGTTTGATCGTGTGAAAGGAGAGTTTGAGCCATCACTGCCGCTGGTAGCGGCTCACTTCAAGAACCTCAACCCGAACTATCTGGCCTATAGCGAAGAGAAGCTGGCTTTCCCGCGCGAGAAACAGATCACCGTCCTGACGCGGGTTGACGATCCCTCCGGGTCAATCAACTGTTCCACCGCGATAGCGGGAGTAGCCGGAAAGATGTTTCTCGGTAATGAGACCGTGGCCGAATGCATGCCTTCCTTTATCAAAGGCACTCCCACCCAGACTCTGGCCGCCAACTCCTATCGTGAGTACCTGGAGTTTATTATTCCCAAGATGGCGGAAGCGGCCGGTTATACGGTGGATAGTTTCCGGGCTCTTCGCGAACTATAATATTGGCAGGACGATTACAGACAGGACTATTAACAGCAAATAGAATTAGGGCAGGACTATTAACAGCAAATAGAATTGGGGCAGGACGATTACAGGCAGGACGATTTAATGACTATTCACTGTCCAACTGTGGTTGAGATAATGACAAAAGATGAATATCATTATCTTGATCATGAGGTGATGGGGATTTTTTTTCTGTTCAGAACGAGTTGGGGCGACTTTTTGACGAAAAAATATATCAGAAAGCCATAATGAGTCGTTGCCTTGAAGCAGGGCTGGAAGTTGAGGCAGAAGTACCGGTTCAGGTGGAGTATCATAATTTTTCTAAAAAATACTTTATTGATCTGATTATCAATCATCGCATTATCTATGAATTGAAGACAGTGGTGTCTTTTAATTCTATGCACCGCTGCCAGACCATGAATTATCTTTTCCTCGCCGGGTATCAATATGGAAAACTGGTGAGCATGCGGCCATATTCTGTAAAGAGTGAATTTATAACTACTTCATTGACTCATCAGGATAGAAAGCGATTTAAAGTAGATCAGGATGGTTGGAAGGATATTGATCAAGATAGTATATGGTTATGGGAGTTTATTATCAGTCTCATCTCTGACTGGGGTATGTTCCTGAATATTCCACTATATCGCGAGGCGATCACCTTTTTTCAAGGTGGTGAGCAGGTATTTGCAGCAGAAGTGGAGATAATAAATAAAGTAACTCTTCTGGGAACGCAGAGAGTAAATTTACTTAATCCAGAGGTTGCAGTCCATCTTTCCGCGGTAAATTCTATTAGGTCATATAGCGACCATCTTCAACGTTTCCTGGAGAACACATCATTAAAAGCTATTCAATGGATTAACTTCAAAGGCCAGCAATTAACAATGAAAACAATCCAACCTTAACCCAATGAAATAATAGTCCTGCCTGCAATGGTCCTGCCTTAAAAGGGGCCGAGGCAGAGGCAATCGTTCTGTCTAATAATTTGCAGAATTAAGTTATTTTTTGAGAAGAGAAAATAGGGGTGGTAACTATGAATAGATTCCTCTCCGGTAGTATTTGCTTGTTCCTGATCTTTCTGTTCCTTCTTTCCTGCGGTGAAGGACCACCTGAGACCGTCCAGCCTTACCTCCGTCTCATGCCCTCGGATACTTTTCTCTATCTGGGGTTTAAGGATTGGAAGGTGCTGAGAGATGAGGCCGGCGCCTTTGATTTTATCAAGACCGCCCGGCGTCTCAAGATCGGATCCCGGCTCAAAGCGATGCTGGTCTCCCGCAGCGATCTTCCCCCCCGAGCCATTCAGGCCGCGGGCCGGCTGGAAGGTCTGAGAGAGCGGATCAGTCTCTGGGAAATTCTTGGCGGTGAGATCGCTCTGGGCGGTTTCTTTGTCGGTAAAGAGGAGACACCGGTTCTGGCCTTATGCTGCCGTCTCCCGGAGGGGAAAGAGGAGCTCTATACCGATTACTTCACCGAGTTGTTGAATTTGCTCGGTCTCTCCAGTGATCAGTTGGCCGAGGTTGAGACAGAGTACCTGGGTGAGACACTGATCTCTTTCTCCATTCCCGATGTTTTTCCCGTCCCACTCTGCCGATCTACAGCGGGAGATACCTTTATCCTCTCTACCCGGATTGAGGGGGTGCGGATCATCCTTGACCGTCTTAAAGGGGAGCGGGAGGAGAAAGCTCTGATTGAGCAGCCCACCTTCAGAGGATATTTTCAGGGGCTGGAACTATCGGCCAAAGGGGTGATATTTCTCGACAGTGGAACCTTGATCCGGTACGCGGATGATCACCTTGAAGCTGCCATCACTCAGGGAGGCTCCCTCTGGACCGGTCAAACCGCCTCCACTGAAGCGCTTTATTATCTTCGGGGTGCCATGAAGGTGTTCGGTACGGTCTCGGCAATAGCGGGGAACAGCGATCTCACTGACGATGGTTACCGGGAGACGGTCCGCCTCTATCTGGACGAGGAAGATGGGAGCCGGGCTTTGCTGGAGGTCCTCCAGCAATCACCCGGAACCTGGGATCTCCTCGATTATATCCCCGCCGGTGTCGCCGATCTATCCGTGAACTACCTCGCCCCGGAGAAGATATATCGTTCTCTCCGGGACTTTATAACCGATGAGCCAGTCCGGGGCAGGGAGGTGGGAGAGATATGGGAGAAGACTCAGAAGGACTTTGACTTTAATCTGGAAGAAGATCTCTTCTCCTGGATGGGCGATGAGTTCGCTGTTTCTACGATCTCCCTCTCCCGATCATTATTTGAGCCGGGAAGTTTTGCCCTCATCTTCAAAGTTACCTCCGAGGATAGGTTGGAGATTTTTCTGGAGAAACTGCTCTCGCTGGGGATTAAAGCCTCGATGAATATCGTTATCGAGGAGTATGGCGGTTTCACCATGAGGATACTCTATCCCCCCATCCCGCTCTTCCCGGTCAACCCGACGGTCGGGAGGGTAGGGGATTACCTGGTCCTGGCCAGCCGGAAAGATGTTTTTATCAGTATCGTGGATACCTATCTGAACGATGAGAAGAGTATCAGAGAGAACCCGGATTTCATCCGAATGCAGGAACGGATTGGCGACCGGGGATCCGGGATCTGTTTTACTCGACTGGAAGATAAAATCGAGTCTATGATTACGCTTATCCGCTCATCCGCTTCAATGGTTGGTATATTTCTGGCGACAGCGGAACCGGCCTCGGATACCGATCCGTCTTCTACCCTGGATTCGCGGGAGATCATATCCCTTCTCAATGATATAACCCTGGTTATGGCGGATTTGAAGGTTTTTCAGTTCTGGGGAGGGGTGAGCCGGTATGAG
This sequence comes from uncultured bacterium, assembly GCA_937885075.1. Lineage (GTDB taxonomy): Bacteria > Auribacterota > Erginobacteria > Erginobacterales > Erginobacteraceae > CAKZYZ01. The sequence goes on from CAKZYZ010000250.1 coordinate 6,773, forward strand.
AATGGGTATATCGAGATCAACGAATTTGTGGAGATAGAATAAAATGAGCCTGGGCGAGGAAAAAGCGAACCGAAGAATATCTGCTCGCCCCGCCTGACTGCGGGACCTCCGCTTCGCTACGGCATCCCGATTATTTCGGGGGAACCGCAGAATATCGAATGTCGAATGTAGAAGTGAAAAGGACGAATATCCAATGGACCAATAACCAATTTCCAAATGCGAATGACCAACGTCGGGGTTGAATTTGGAAATTGGATATTGGAAGTTGGCCATTGGAAATTAGTTATGAAGGCGAGGTTGGGGGAATAAAAGCAAGAAGTTTCAATCAGAGAAAGTGACAACTTTAAATCAGGACTGGATAAGGAGGGATTAGCAGGGATAAATTCGCCTGGTGTCCGCCCTGTAGCCGCGGTCGCTGACCGCGGTGGGAATTGTATCCCCCCCCAGATTTAAAATGAAGTGGGATCGGGTTGTAGAAAAATCAGTGGATGTTGTCTAAAAGATAGTGATTGAGTTTGACAAAGCCTATTCCAGGACAAAATATGTTAAATATATTCATCAGTTCAGTGCAGAAGGATCTTGAGCCGGAACGATTGGCTGAAAGTTGTTAGAGATACGGCCCGACCGCGACACCGACTATCACCCCGACCGCCACTCCTACTCCAACTGTAATGGCAACGGCAACGATGACGCCAACCCCGGTTCCCACCGCCACTCCGCCGCCACCCCCGGAAGGATAAAAAACACCAACCCAGGCTCCGACTCCCTCTACCACTCCATAGAATAACTATATCTGATTATACCTTGACAATTTTGTATACAACTCTTGCTCGTACGAGCAAGAGTTGTATACAAAATCAGGTGAGAGTTTGGAGACGGCTTGAACACGGTAACAACTTCGCCGGGTTGACAGCTCTGTAGGCGGGAATGGGGTCAGGTCTTGCTTTATGCTTCGGCGGGGTGAGATGATATATATCCCCGGGTTCTGATCGATGATCGGGAAAACATCGGGCCGGGCACCGGATTATGGGCGGTCAGAGAAGTTACCCGGGTGTATTTATTTTTTGGGGGGGATATACCGATAACGCGATAAATAGGAAATCGGGTTGAACCGTGATTAATTGTGAGGAGCAAGGCGACGCCACAATCTGGCGGTGAAGAGATTGCTTCCCTCCTCCGCCAAGGCTACGGCGGACAGGCGTCGCTCCGCTCCTCTCAATGACAATTAGGCGGCTTAGGGGATTGTTTCTCCACCAGAGGCGGATCGCAATGACATAGTGGGGGTCCTCCGGAGTTTTGATCTGGCAGCCCGGAAGGTGTAAGTCAATAACCGAGAAATCGATCTTTATTTTATTCCTACTCTCCGGGGGATATCTTCTATGTACCTGATGAACCGATCCCAGTGGAGAGAATACTCCCGGGAAGTGGTCTCCGATATGTAAACCCCTTGTTCTACCAGATTTTTGGTTACCACCTTGATCTCCAGAGTATTACTCTGGATAAAGATGAAGATAAATAGACCGATGATAATCAGGATGATCAGCTTTTTCATAATATTGAACTTAGCCCTCGGCTTTGCCTCGGGCAACTTTTCCTCTAAGGAAAGCAGGAAATCAGGAAAATTAAAATACTCCCTCCTCCTGCCTTCCTGCTTTCCTTCGGGGTTATTGAAATTCCGAAGCAGGAACTTAGCTTCGCCACTTTTTTAACCGCGGATTAAGCGGATTGCTATTTGTCTTAATCCGCATAAACAGCGGTTAGATAGGTTGCGAAGCTAAGTTCTTTTCAAAATAGCGAGCAGCTTTTTTAAAGGGTAGGTATTGATTACATCTTTCTGCTCCAGCCAGCCCCGCCGGGCGGTGAAGATGCCGTACTTCATCAGCCTGAGCTGATCAATGGAGTGGGCGTCGCTATTGATGATCAGTTTTGCCCCCATATCCTTTGCCATTCGGGAATGGATATCGTTTAAATCCAACCGCCGCGGATTGGCGTTAATCTCCATGATGACGCCTTCGCCGGCAGCGACCTTTATTACCTCTTTCAGGTCCACCCGGTACGGTTCCCTCTCCAGGATCAGCCTCCCGGTGGGATGAGCCAGGATATTTACCTGCCGGTTTTTGATCCCCCGGATAATCCGTTTCGTCATCTCTTTCTCCGGGAGATTGAAGCGGGAGTGAATCGCGGCAATCACCACATCGCACTCCTTTAAGGTCTCATCTTTTAAATCCAGAGTCCCGTCTCCCCTAATATCCACTTCCACGCCCCTGAGGATCCTGATGCCCTCTACCTTCCGGTCGGCCTCCTCAATCCGGTGGAGATGCCGGATCAGCTCTTTATCGTTCAGCCCGCCCGCGATCCGGACGGCCTGAGAGTGTTCGGTGATGGCGATGTATTGGTAACCGAGTTCCCGGGCTGCCCGGGCCATATCTTCAATCGAGTTCTTACCATCGGAGGCGGTAGTATGCATATGACAATCCCCCCGGATATCCTTCAGGTCCACCAGCCGGGGGAGTTCTCCTTTCTCCGCGGCTTCGATCTCGCCCCGGTTCTCCCGTAATTCCGGCGGGATCCAGGGGAGTCCCAGGGCCCGGTAACAGTCTTCCTCAGTCTTCCCGGCAATCGCGTCATCAGCTCGAAAGATCCCGTATTCACTTACTTTTAATCCCATCGCCTTCGCCCGCTTTCGAAGAGCGATGTTGTGAGCTTTACTCCCGGTGAAGTAGAGGAGTGCCGATCCGAACTCCCGGCTATCCATAGCCCGGAGATCCACCTGAAGTCCTTCCTTAAGGAGAAGACTGGATTTGGTCGAGCCGTGGGCCAGGATATCTTCCGCCTTATCATAAGCAGTGAACTGGTCCATCAAAGGGGCTGGATCATGGCAGATGGCGAGGATATCGAGGTCTCCGATGGTCTCCTGTCTCCGGCGGAGGCTCCCGGCCGGGATCAGCTCCTTCAAGCCCGTAAGCGTATTCAGATAATTGGTGATGGATTCGGCATAAGTGAACCCGATATCGATCCGGAAGCGTCCGGCGCCTTTACGATAATTTTCTATGGCCCGGAGAATTTTAGCTTCAGTCTTTTCTCCCATTCGGTCCAGGCCGTGAAGTTTTCCGGATTCCGCGGCCCGGGCCAGGCTCTCAATGGAGTCAACTCCGGCTTTCTCATAGAAGAGTTTTACCTTCTTGGGTCCTATCCCCTGAAGTTTGAGGAGTTCGGGGAGGCCGGGGGGGAGCTGCTTCTTTAGATCGTCGAGAAACTTTAACTTCCCGGTTTCAACGATCTCCCGAATCTTTTCGGCCAGTGAACCCCCGATCCCCGGAATTTCGGTAAGATTCTTTCCCTCGCCGACCATACCGGTCAGGTCTTCGGCGAGATTGTTAACAGTCCGGGCGCCGTTTCGGTAAGAACGGATCCGGAAGGGATTCTCTCCCTTAATATCGAGGAGATCGGCTATCTCGGTCAGGAATCGGGCTATCTCTTGATTATTCATTATTTTATTTTTCTCCGAAAAATAAAATATCGTTTATACTTTCGGAAATGTGAGGGCAGTTATATTATAAAAAAATTAATATTGAGACAATAAATTTAGGCTGAGACAGGACCGTTAAAAGAAATATTGTCAGGACGATTGCAGGCAGGACTATTAAAGGCAAGAAGAAATTTAGGCAGGACGATAGCAGGCAGGACTATTAAAGGCAAAAAGAAATTTAGGTCGAGGCGAGGCTAATAGTCCTGCCAGTAATGGTCCTGCTATAAAAGGGGGCGAGGTAGGGGGGGGAAAGGAAGTTGACGGTTGACAGCCTTGCCCGCCGTAGCCTTGGCGGAGGTTGGTTGACGGGAAACAATACAACCGGCTTTGTCTCAATTGTCCCTATTTTAAAATTCGTGTAATTCGCGAAATTCGTAGTTCGTTAAAGGGGCCGAGGCGGGGGGTATTCTTGTGAATTTTGCGTCTTTTTGCGGCAAATAAAGGGGCTGAGGCGAGGGGAAGCGGAATGTCCAATATCCAACGGCCAATAACCAATTCCCAAATAGTAATGACCAATGTCTATGGTGAACTTGGAAATTGGAAGTTGGCCATTGGAAATTCATCATGGGGCCGAGGTAGAGGGAGCAATTAGTGCAAATTAGTGTCCCCGCAAAATGACCTTCAGTCATCGCGGGGTAAAAATTAGTGGACTGTTAAAAGGGGCCGAGGTAGGGGGAGACAAATAGTATAATTCGCGGAGTGTGAAGAGGCTTATAACATGAGTTATGATCTGCTGATTAAAGGTTGCCGGATAATAGACGGCAAGTCTACTCCGGCGTTTAAGGCGGAGGTGGGGATCCGGGATGGGAAGATCGCCGCTCTCGGTCGTATCCAGGATTCAGAGGCGGAGAGAGTGCTGGACTGCCCTGGGCTGATACTTTCTCCGGGATTTATCGACATTCATACTCACACCGACTTCACCATCCTGCTCAATCCCCGGGCGGAGAGTAAGATCCGGCAGGGGGTGACGACCGAGGTGATCGGTAACTGCGGGTCTTCCGCCGAGCCGCTTTACGGGGAGAAACTGGCCCGGGTCCGGGAACAGAATAAAGACCTGGTGATCGATTGGGGGACACTGGGAGAGTATCGCGAGCGGGTCACTAAACAGGGGACCGCGGTCAACCTAATTCCCCTGACCGGCCACGGGAATATTCGGGCTTCAGTAATGGGATACGATCCCCGCCCTCCCAATCGGGAGGAGATGGATCGGATGCTTAAACTCCTCCATCAGTCGCTGGAGGAGGGGAGTAGAGGGATTTCGACCGGACTGGTATATCCTCCCGGAGTATTTAGCGGTTCCGATGAACTGATTGAACTCCTTTCGGAGGTTGGACGGTGCGGGGGAATATATGCCACTCACATGAGAAATGAGAGTGATCGGGTAGAGGAGGCGGTGGAAGAAGCTATTAATCTGGCGGAGAAGGCCGGGGTCTCTCTTCAGATCTCTCACCTGAAAGCCCAGGGGCGGCGAAACTGGCATCGGATCGAGAGCTGTTTCGAGAAGATCGAGGCCGCTCGGTCGCGGGGGATGGAGATTCATTGCGATCGTTACCCCTATATTGCCTCCGCGACCGATCTGGATATCCTCCTCCCTAACTGGACCTGGGAGGGAGGTTCGGAAGAGGAGATGCGCCGCCTATCAGACCCAACCATCCGGAAGCGGATCAGGGATGAGATAACAAAAGATGATTGGGAATCGGTGGTCATCTCCCGGGTTACGACTGAAGAGAACCGTGATCTGGAGGGGAGAAATCTGGAAGATATAGCGGCCGATCGGGGGATGGAGCCGGTCGACTGCCTCCTTGCTATCCTGCGGGAAGAGCGGCTGGAGGTGGAGGCGCTCTTCTTCGGGATGAGTAAGGACAATCTGGATAGGATATTACAAAAGCCTTACTGTATGATCGGATCCGATGCCTCCGCCCGGGCTGATTACGGTCTCCTCTCCCGGGGAAAGCCCCATCCCCGGACCTTCGGGACATTTCCCCGGGTCCTGGGGGAATATGTTCGGAGAGGAGTTTTAAGCCTGGAGGAGGCGGTCCATAAGATGACCGGTCTGCCGGCAGAGAAGTTGGGCCTGAAAGACCGGGGGGTGATCCGGGAGGGCGCCGCCGCCGACCTGGTGATATTTAATCCAAAAAAGATCAAGGATCGTGCCACCTGTCAGAACCCCCAGCTTTACCCGGAGGGGATAGAATACGTGATCGTCAATGGTAAGATCGTGCTGGAAGCTGGGGAGCATACCGGGAAACTGTCGGGACGGTTTTTGTAACCTCGGCGAAATATTTTCCTCTAAGGAATGCAGGAAAGCAGGAGGAAAGGAGATTTTGAATTCTTTTGCTTTCTTTATCGGTTTGTTCAATTGATATTACCGGGGCAATAATTCATAATAAATTCGCTTAGAGATAATGGGACTATTTTTGATGCTGTGTCAGTTTAATCATGATAGTCATTTTTCAAAACTATAAAGTAGCGAACGAAGTGAGCTAATTTATAATGAAAAAATATACGATAATTCCATTGCTGATTTTATTTATCTGTGGCTGCGGCGGAGATACGGAAGAGCATGATGATTACCTCCATCTCCGCCTCAAGGACGATCTGTCTTCGCTGGACCCAGCCCATATTGTGGACGTTCCCGGCGGTGCGCTGGCCGCCAAGATCTATAACGGCCTGGTCCGTTTCGATCGGGACGCGAAGATCACCCCCGATCTCGCGTCCCGATGGGATATTTCGGAAGATGGGCGGACGTATCGTTTCTATCTGAGAGAAGGCGTGAAATTCACCAATGGGCGGATGTTGACGGCGGAGGATGTAGTCTATTCCCTCCGCCGGATCCTTGATCCAAAGATTAACTCTCCCCGTTCCTGGCTCCTGGAGTCGGTAAAAGGAGCCAGCGCCTTTATGAGCGGCGAGTCGGAAGAACTGGCCGGGATCAGAGCCGCCGGCAGCGGGGTGGTTGAGATTGAACTGGAAGCTCCGTCCGGCCTCTTCCTTAATTTCCTGGCTATGCCTAATGCCTCGATCATTCCCCGGGAAGAGGTGGAGCGGGGCGAACCTACTTTCTCGGACCATCCCATCGGGACCGGACCGTTCAGAATGGAAGAGTGGAGACATAACAACCGGATTATTTTATCCGCCAACCCGGATTACTTTATGGGCGCGCCGCGTCTATCCGGTATTGAGTACCGGATTATCCCGGAAATGTTGACGGCGGCGGTAGAGTTCGAGCAGGGTAATCTTGATATCATGGATGTCCCCCGGGCGGAGTATAAGAAGTACACTACCGAACTCCCCTGGAAGGATCAGATTTTAAGCCGGGTAGGACTTAACAGTTATTATCTTGGTTTCAACTGCCAGAAACCACCTTTTAACAATAAACTTCTCCGGCAGGCATTTAATCACGCGATTGACCGGGAGAAGATCATTGATGTTCTCCTCGAGGGGAGAGCAATTCCGGCCTCAGATCGGAAGAGCGTCGTGTAGGGAAAGAGTGTAGATCTCGGTGGTCGCCGTATCATTAAAAAAAAAAAAATAAAATGACAGATAAAAAAGAAAGTGATAAGCTCAGGTAGTCACA
>CAKZYZ010000251.1 GCA_937885075.1 uncultured bacterium
GTAGGCGTCCACTCAGTAGTTCTGCTTCGTTCGTACGAGTGTTTACATTACATCTGCCGATGTTATATATTTTCGTTTTTTTTGTTTTTTTTTTTATTTTTTACTTATTATTATTTTTTTTTTTTTTTCAAGCAGAAGACGGCATACGAGATATATCAGTGTGACTGGAGTTCAGACGTGTGCTCTTCCGATCTGGTGAAAAATTATCCGATGCTCTCGCCGACCTGGTTCTGGTCAGGTCCCGGGCAGCGGAGGGGACAACCGTTGAGACCACCCAGATTGAGACCACTCTCCTTAAATCAGTCCGGGTTATCCATACCGTCGATTCGATAGAGCGGAAGACCATCGGAGGGGTCCCGACCAATATCTATAAGATTAAATCCGAGTTCCCCGAACTCGGAATCTCCTCCATATCTTTAATTGACGAATCCCTCCATACTCTGGAAGCAAAGATAAGCCTCCTCACCATCCGGGAGGAAGGGGAAGACGCCGCGAAGAACATGGGATACGCGAGTGATCTCCTCCTGATCACATCGATCCGCCCCAATCGCACGGTCCCCGATCCCCGCAATACCCGTTCACTGACCCTTAAACTGAGCGGCATCACCGATCCCGATCTCATCCTCCCCTCCCCCCGGCAGAAGTTTACCAAACTCGACAGTCAGACCTATTATCTGAAGATCACGGACCGGGGAGAAAGCGGGAACCACCCCCGAAAAATCCCTATTCTGGAGCCGGAGCTAAAAGAATATTTGAAGACAACCGCCTATATTCAGAGCAGCCATCCCTCCATCCGGATCCTGGCTAAAAAAATTACCGGAACGGAGAGGGATGGTCTGCGGGTATCGGAGATGCTGGTCGAATGGCTTTATCAGAACCTGAAAAAGTCCTTCATGGCCGCGATCCCCAATGCCGTCGATGTCCTGAAGAAGCGCTCGGGAGACTGCAAAGCCCACGCGGTCCTCTTTACCGCCCTGGCCAGGAGCAGGGGTCTGCCGGCCCGGCTGGTCTCCGGTTTAGTTGAAGCCGATGACGGGGCATTTTACTACCATCAATGGGTAGAGGTCTATATAGGACAATGGATCCCGGTCGACCCGGTCTTCGGGCAGGTCCCGGTTGACGCCACCCACATCAAACTAAGTCAGGGAGATATGAGCGAACAGCTGCGGCTGCTCAACGCGATAGGGAGCATATCGATTGAGATTCTGGATTATGAAGTAAAAGAAGAGAAAAAACGTTAAAGGCCATTCAAGACGGTTAAAAGGGTAAAGGCCGTTAAAAACTGAACGTCGAACCAGCCGTCGCTAAAGCTATGGCGGGCAAGGCGCCGAACATCTGCTTGCATCCCGATTATTTCGGGGCAACGTCGAACTTCGAACGACACATTGGCTTAGTAAAAGCGAACAACTTTAGGCACTTTAGCGCACTTTTTTATCCGCCATAGCTCGCAGAGCGACGGAGGAAGGCACTTATAACTCAGCCCGAACAAAGTGAGGGCTAAACCCCCTTCAATATCAAGCCCAACAACTCTCCTTCCTCACTCAAAATAGGATGATCGATTGCTTCCAGGATACGGAGGTCGCGGGCTCGCTCTTCCGGCGGCTGGCGATTCAGGAACTCGACCCGATCAGAGAATGAATTCACCTGACCGTTGGCAATAAATTCCAGAAGATCGGACGGAAGCGGCTTATCTCCCCCCTCCCCCAGGACAGCAGCAGCCTGCCTGGTTATCATAACAACCACACCATCTCTGTCCAGGGCCACCAATCCCAGCCCGGTCGCGCTGAGCATATCATCGATGCGTTTCAGATCGGTGGCCAGCCGCATCTGGTCCTCCTTGACATCTTTCAGCCGGGCACCAACCTCTCTCTGGAAGAGACCAGCTAAATATGCGGCGGTCTCCTCTTTTCCCTGAATCGTATCGAGTTGTTTAGCCAGAGCCTTCTCAATCTTCTCCACAACCGGACGCGGCGCCCGGGGCTTACGAGGCTTTCTCTTTTTTTTCGGCTTCGAGGGCGCCTTCGGTTCCGGGAAGAGGCGGTCAACCAGCTTCTCCAGATCCTTCTCAGATAACCCTCTCTCCAACAAGAGACTCTCAATGCGCGGGATGGAACTGGCCCCGGGCTGGCGCTCCATGATATTCCTCAGGAGCTGTTCGGTTCTCTTCAGCCCCTTCTCGTCCTTGAGATACTCCTTAGCCACAAGATTTGCCTGATGATTGTCGATAAACGCGGTTACCGTACTGGTAATCTCCTCAACAAACCTGGTCACGGCCTTTGAGCTCTTCAGTCCCGCCGAACGGCTCTTCAGTTCCTGCTCCAGAATCAGCATCGACGTCGCCATATCCTTATCCCCCTCTCCTATCTCCTCATCCACGTCTCGTTCGGCCAACCGGGCACCCAGTGTCTTGATGCTGCCCAGCAGCGACTCCATTGCTTCCTGCCGCTGTTCCTGATGCCCCACCATCTCTTGATCATCGAAGTATTTGATCATGGCCACTATCTGGTTGGCTACTCTCGCCGGATCGGTCCGGACCTCATCCAGGAGCCAATCCCGGTCGGCCTTCTTATCAATCAGGGCCTTGACCAGATCATTGAGGAGTTCCCGCTCCGAACTCTGTTCTCCCGCCTGACGGGCTGTAAGAACATGGGCCCCTCTGGAGACGATCTTCTTGTCGTCATCCAGACGAACATACCGGATCTGATTGATCCCGATATGTTTAACCTCCATCTCTTCCAATAATACGCGGGCGCCGCCTAACCGTTCCACCTCCGCCTTCTTTAAAGTGAGAAGCTTAAAAAATACTGCCAGTTCTTTTAAGGTAATCCCCTCTTTAAAGCTAAAACCATTAATCCTGAGCTCACGGAGGTCACGGGCAAACCTCGCCACCATGGGATTGCGTTCTTCAACCGCGAGACCTTCAAAGAGAAGCGCTGTCTTGGTAATATTGATGACGATCTGATCTCTTCCTTTCAGGAGCCGCGTAATCACCGGAAGAGTATCTTTCAGGCTCTGCCGGACAACGCCATGGTCGAATGAGTAGAGATTCAGATTGGAGCGGGTGACGCAGAGCTTCCGCAGGAGTTCACCGATCCTCTCCACTTCCAGGCGCGGAGGGTTGTGATCAGACGGTCGGTTATCGGGATTTGAATTGGTTATATCCATTAGAACTTAGCCCTCGGCTTTGCCTCGGGCAACTTTTCCGCTAAGGAAAGCATGAAAGCAGGAGAATTAAAATACTCCCTCCTCCTGCCTTCCTGCTTTCCTTAGAGATTATTGTCCCGGTAATATCAATTAAGACAACCGGGATCCCGAAGCATTTCGGTCCCAAAATTATCAATTAAACAAAGTTGAAGAAATAATATTTTTTCGGAGAAAAAATAGATTATATGATATATGATTACTATTTACAGAGAAAAATTGTAATCTTTCAGTGAGCCCCGTTGCCTTCTGCTCGTAGAGGCGACCTTCAGGTCTCCATAGGTATAGCCCCCCCCGCCGGCGGGGCCGTTAAGATAGAACCGGGTTCAATGAAATATTATTGCAAATCAATATATATATGAACAAGATATTCAGATTAGCATTAGCTCTCTGTCTTCTGTCCATCACTCTATCGGGCTGCCTGAGCGGACGATTGCGGGAGCCTAAATTCACCATCTGGGCAACCGGGGACAGTCTGAAGATAAGGCCGGATACACCCTTCCAAACGAATAATCACCACTGGTCCGCGGGGACCTCCACCGTATCGATTAAGGGGGCGGCCAACGAATGGATCGCGTTCCAGCTCATTCTCCGGACAGACCGGGAAGCGAGTGGATTGAACGTAGAGATCGACGATCTGGTATCCGGAAAGAACCGGATCGACCAAAACAACATCCATCTCTACCGCGAACATTATATCCGGGTAACCACACCCACCGACCGGAACGGGAGTACCGGAAAAGGTTATTACCCGGACCCTCTTATCCCGTTCTATAACCCCTACCGGAAAGAACGGGAGGAACTGGCGCTTCCCCTTACTCTCGAAGATAACGAGAACTGCCCGATCTGGATAGATGTTTTTATTCCCGCCAACACTCCCGCCGGAGAATATTCCGGGATAATCCGGGTCAGGCATGGGGAGAACCCGGTTAAAGAAATTACTGTCAACCTCACGGTCTGGGGCTTCGAGCTCCCCTCCCGGAACATACTCAAGGTCTTCTTCGATCTCTATGGATACCGATGGGGGTTGGGAGAGGGGGTTCCCTTCTCATTGAAAGAGAAGAGCTGGGAGGTCTTGAAGGAGTACGAGATAATGGCCCACCGGCATGGCTTCAGCAACGGACACTGGGGGCTTATGCCGGATAATATTAATGCCACGAGCGGGGTGGACTGGGATCGCTACGACGCTACACTGGGGACGGTCATCGACGGCACTCTCTTTGAAGATGGAGAACCCCCGGCCTGCTGGGAGCTTCCCTTCCCGGAGAACTGGAACCCGGGTGAGGATATCCTCCGGAACTACTGCCGGGAAGTGGTCCGTCACTGGGAAGAAAAAGGCTGGGACCTCGGTTCGGCCTTCGCCTATGTCTGGGATGAACGGGGACCTCTTAATGAAACCGTAATCAATTACGGCAAGATCGTCAAAGAGGCTTCCGATGGGAAGATCAACTACTTCTATACCCACGGTCCTCATCCCAACCTCCATGGAATAGTCGACTGGTGGTGCCCCCGCGCTTCTCAGTACAGTCCCGGGCCGGTCCGGGAACGACAGGAGATGGGCGAGATAGGTATGTTCTACCACGCCGGGGAACCTTCGGTCGGCCTGATGTGCCTGGATTCGATCGGTCTCGCCTTCCGGACCTGGAGCTGGATCGCCTGGAAGTATAAGGCTGACGGTTTCTTTGACTGGGCCTCCAACTTCTGGGGAGCCAATCCCTACACCGATCCGACCACTTTCGGGGAAGACAACGGCAATATGGTCCTCTTCTATCCCGGCCACAAACTACCCCAGATCGGCCTCAATCCGATCAAGGGTCCGGTCTCATCGTTCCGAATGAAGATGGTCCGGCGGGGGATCCAGGATTACAAGTATTTTCGCCTGGCCCAACAACTGGGAATAAATCCCGACCTGATAGTCGATTCCATCGTCCGCAAAGGCCTGGGCGAGACCGGTTCCTACGGCATCGACCCGGGTGCCTGGAGCCGTGACCCCGAGGAATGGTACCGGGCCCGCGACGCCCTGGGGGAGATGATTGATGCCAGGATTGAGCCGTGATTTAAGACTCCCGGGATCGACCATTAAAGGTTTCGAGTCAAGGGTAAATTTCAGGACATAGTCCTCCCTGGACGGCACTAAACCATAAAACGCCGTGATTTCTGCGGGGTCGGACCTGCGTAACACTTTAAAAATAAACAAGTAACATACATTTTTTGCCGCTCACAGCTCTTAGAGGTCCAATTTTGGGGTTAAAACTGGACCTCTAAGGAAAGGAGGATATTATGCCCAGAGCAAACAGACATCACATTTCCGGTTTTGTTTGGCATATTACTCACCGATGCCACAAGAAAAAGTTTCTTCTCAGATTCCCCCGGGATCGCCGGAGATGGATTCATTGGCTTTATGAAGCGAGAAAACGCTATGGATTATGCATTCTCAATTTTATGGTGACATCCAACCACATTCACCTCTTGGTAGTTGATGGAGATGACGAAGAAATAATCCCTCGATCGCTGCAACTGGTGGAAGGTAGAGTCGCTCAGGAGTATAATCACCGCAAGGACCGTACTGGAGCTTTCTGGGAGGACCGATACCATGCGACGGCGGTCCAGTCCGGGGAACATTTGGTTCGATGCATGAGCTATATAGACTTGAATATGGTCAGAGCCGGGGCTGTTCAGCACCCCTCAGAATGGGAGTTCTGTGGTTATAAATCCATCCAGAATCCGCCAAAACGATATCGGATAATTGATAGGAATAGGACCGCGGAACTTCTTGGTCTCAACAGCGTGGAGGAATTGGCTGAGCAACAGAGAGACTGGGTAGAAACTGCTATGAAAGGGGATGGAAATGTGCGGGATTCAAAATGGACCGAAAGTATTGCAGTGGGAGATCTAACTTTTATAAAAGATACAATGGCCCTGCTGGGGGCTAAAGCTATGTATCGAGAGATCACCAAAGAGGATGGAATTTCTGTATTGAGGGAGCCGAGAATTCCTTACAGGTCCAGTTTTGACCCCAAAACTGGACCTCTAAGCCCCGAAAACAGCTATTTCTGGGATATAACCAGTTGATATTGCTAATGTTACGCAGGTCCGACCCCGTATTGACTAATGTTACGCAGGTCCGACCCCGTATTGATAAAATCGGGCGTTGGAATGCACGTGTTTTTTTATTTTTTTTGGCGGGAGGTGGGAAGGGATATTTGAGTTAGTTTTTGGACCTGGTTTAAGATACTATTCATCTATGATTTTTTTTGAAAATAATCCTTGCCCCTATTTATTGAGATGATACAGGCAAAACCTTCTTCAGCCCCCAGCATATCGCTACAATTATTACTATCCCCCAGGAGATAAGAGATATAATCACCCCGATCAACCAACTCCGGGGACGGAAGATCAGTTCCACCAGGTGTTCTCCCTCCTCCATCCAGACCCCCCGCTGAAGATAATTAACCCGGTAGAGTTCAGACGGTTCTTTATCCACCATGGCTTCCCATCCCGGATACCAGATTTCGGTCAGGACCAGCATCGCGGGCCGGATTACGGTTATATCAATCTCCACGCGATTAGGGTTAGTTAAATCAAGTTCCTTGATCGGGTTGGCGGATTGGAGGTTGTTGAAGCGGGCTATATATTCCTCTTCGGAACCGGGATCGAAAGACCGGTAAGCGGTAAGCGGTGAAGGACTTGTAAGCGGTAAGCGGTGAGCGGTAAGCGGTGAAGGAACGGTAAGCGGTGAGCGGTGAGCGGTAAGCGGTAACTGCGCTCCCGACGCGGCGGACTGCTTACCGCTTACTGCTAACTGCTTACTTTCTTCCCCAGACTGCTCACTGCTTACTGCTAACTGCTTACCATCCTTTTCTGACTGCTTACTGCTTACCGCTAACTGCTTACCATCCTCAACAAATACCGCCTTCCGCAAATCCCCCCTCACCAGTTCCTCCATCGCCTCCTCTTCCGAACACTCAACAATCCTGTCCAGGGTAAAAGCCCGGGGAAGAGGAGCGGGATTGTAATGAAGATAGAAATCGGGGGCTGTCTCCATCTTCACGGTTCTGCCACCGGGAAATATATTTTCGGGGCGGGAGTCCATCAGATAACCGACCGACATATTGCTTAAAAACGCTCCGGTTTCCGGGCGGGGGTAATCCCAGTAGATCGGCCAGTCCACGGGACGGTGGTAGGCGGCTTCAAAAGCCTGCTTGAATCTCTTCTCCAGCGGCTTCATGTCATATCCCATAAAGGCATAGCTGCCGGAGAGTTCAAAGCGGGCAAAATCATCATGGAAGGGCTGATCGGTTGCCCAGCGGAGATTATCTTCCTCCATCAAATCGGTCATCGGCCCCAGAACTCTCCGGATCATCGGATGATTCTCCGGACCGGTGCTCCGCAGCTGCTGGGGCTGAGGATTGTGAAAACGAAAGATACAGAAGTAAAACGCGGCAAAAGCAAAGATTGCCGTTTCCAGCATTACCAGACCGGCGATTATATGAGCCCGCCGCCGACCCTGAAAAATCTTCCAGGCCAGGACCAGCAGAATTCCCGCGGCCGCGAAATAGAGGACCGGGCCGGTAATGAACCAGCTCAGGTTTCCCCGGCGAATTATTTCATTCAGGCCGGGAAGACTGAACTCCCCCCGGAAGATAGCGGCCAGACCGGTTCCACCCATCAGGGCGATTAAACCAGCTATAAGCACAATGCCGAGATAGCCGACGATCAACCGGGGACGGGGATAAGAAGATGAGCCTTCCCGATAGAGCAGAATCTCCAGAGCAATCCCGGCCAGCCAGGCGGTAACTACAGCCTGGATCATGACATAACGGATGGGAAAGGGAAAATCGGAGAGAACGGGAACAATTTTATAAAATAGATAATAGAACGGAGTATGCTTCCCCAGCATGCAGAGGAGAGCGAATATCTCGAGACCTCCCCCCAGAATTATCCAGAACCGCAGGCCGTCCCGATTCTTCCGGTGCAGCCCCAGAAAGATGGCGGCCAGGACAAGAAAGGTGAGGACCAGGCCCCCGCTCATATTGGTATCCCAGAACCTGACTCCCGGAGCAACCGAATCCACCCAGTTCCGGTTATTAAACCCGGTCCAGGTGCCGAAGATATCCGGGACAAAAAGGGTAGTCAGATAAACCGGGGGCATACTGCCGTCTCCCCCGGTCATCCCCTCATAGGTAAAGGCCAGGTGCTGTTCGGTATATTCCATCCCCTCCAGGACCGGGAGGATAAAGACCGCGGCCAGCAGGAGACTCAGAACAACCGCGGCCAGCAACTGGAGCGGACCCCGGAAAGCCGCGAACCCTCTTTTCCCGGCAAACCTCCGCAGGGCCAGAGCAAGAGAGATGACTCCGGCCAGAAGAAGACTGTAACCCAGGTGAGGCGGCTGGGCGGCAAAGAACATCAGGGCAAAGATTACTCCCAGTCCAATGATTTTCCGGAGCGCGGCTCTTTTATCCATGGAGACAACCAGAGTGAGCGCCCAGGGGAGCCAGGCCTGAACCACTATGATCGGGAAAGCCACATACTTATAGGCGAAGATCGGGCTGAATATATAGACCCAGGCGGTTAAGAACGCCGGTAAGGTGTGGAGCCGGAGAGACCGCCTTCCAAAAATATACATGCCCGCCGCCGCCAGCCAGTAATGCAGGAGGAGCGGAATCAGACTGAGCATCCAGTAGGCCTGGGTCAGATCACCGAGACGGGTGGCCAGGTAGAAAGGCCAGAGCGGAAAGTAATAGGTGTCGGCGTAATATCGGGCGTAAAAAGGGATCGCCCCGCACCAGGTATCCGGTTCCCAGAGGGGGATGATCCCGTTCTGAAAATGACGGGCCAGAAAATAATGCCAGGGGAACTCTACCATCGCCTGGTCGTCATGAAAGATCCCTCGCCAGCCGGTCAGAGCGGGGATGAAGAGAGCCAGCACGGCAATGAAGAGGAGGAGGAGAGCAATGGTATCTCCCCTCCCCCATTTTTTATCCGGATTTAGGTTCATATAGAACATAGCGCCTTCGGCGCAACCTCGTAGTGCGGGACTTCAGTCCTGCCCAACGAAGGCAGGACTGAAGTCCTGCACTACGTGCTTACTGAAATTCCGAAATAGGAACTTAGCTTTACAACTTATTTAACTGCGAATTTTACCCCGCGATGTCCAAAGATCATTTTGCGGGGTACGCGAATTACACGAATTTAATTTAATCTTACAACGCTTATGCCGGATCATTATAAGAGCGATCAAACAGATTATCCCGGCTCCGGTCATGATAAATCCCCGAAGTAAAGACGGGGGGATGAATTTCATTATAATAGTATGCGTTCCGGGTGACAACCAGATGCCGCGCTGGAGATAATTTACCCGATGGATCGGAACTGTCTCTCCATCAATGGCGGCGGTCCATCCCTCGGACCAGATATCGGTTGTTACCAGCATAGCCGGTGCCAAAACATTTACCCGGAGTTCTATCCGGTTTGGGTTCGATAGATCCAGGACGGTTACTTGATTGGTCTCCTGCAATTCTATATATCGCTCGATCTCTTTCTCCCCGGATACCTCAATAGAAGCCCGGTAATTGCCGGGATCCGGCCGGGCCTCCCAGACTTCTTTCTCGCAATATCCGCCTTCTCTTAAATCAAGATTAATCAGGGCTTCTCTCTCTTCCTTCTCATTGCCGATTATCCAGTGATCCTGGAAATAGAACCGGGATAGAGCGCCCTTCATCTCGTATTTATAATCTCCCTCTATCTTTTTCACGGCGGAGGCATCAGGAAGACGGAGTTCGTGCGGGGAGAAGAAATATCGCACGCTCATATTCGTCCAGAACCGGGAATCCCAGCGGTGGACCAGGATATCGTAGGGGAAGCCTTCAGTCAGGTCCTCGATAATCCCCTGAAATCGTGGGTCAAGCGGCTTGATATCGAAACCAAGCATATTCAGAGTTCCGTCCAGCCAGGCCAGATTATCAAAATAGGACCGATAATGGAGCCGACGATATTGTCCGGGATCGGAATTATCCGGCAGAGTCCGGGTTAAGAATTCCTGATAAACGGGGCTATCGGAGGGAGAGCGATAACGCACGGCAAATGAATCCTGATAGCGATGGTTCAGGATCCGATTGTGGTAAAAGGCGGGATAGGCGAAGAGCAGCATCTCTACCGCTACACCGGCAACCAGCCAGGGGAAGAAATATCTTCCCCGCTTAATGACCATTATCAGGACCAGGAATATAGCGGCGGCAGCCAGATAGAGCAGCGGCCCCCGGCAGAACCAGCCCCAATCTCCCAGGGTGCTGAGATGGCGCCATCCCGGAGAGAAGGTGACACCCCCGTCCCGATAAGACCAAATCAGAGCCTGGCCGGCGAAGAGCAGGACCGCGACAAGATAACCCGCCAGTTTCCAGATCCGATTCCGGGGAATCGATCGGGAGAGCAGACTCACCGAGACCCCCATCAGCCCGGCCATCGCGAAACATTCTATCGACCGGAAGCGGACCGGATACGGCATCTTGAGGATAGGGATAATGGATCGGAAAATCCGATAGAGGGGAGTATATGTCCCCAGGACAATGATCAGACCAAAGATAAATATCCCGAAAAAGATCCACCAGAATCCTCTATAGGCGGCGGCCGTTTCATCATCCCCCCGGTTCTTTTTAATGACCACCAGCAATCCGGAGAAAACCAGAAAGAACGACAGTAATCCGCCCAGCAGATTAACATCGTTGAGACTGAGCCGGATATGGTAGGCGGCGCCCCAGGCGTGGCAACTGGTTACCCCTCCAAAAAAATCCGGGATAAAGAGGGTTATCAGGTAGAGGGGGTGGAGGCTCTGGGGTCGCCCCGACAACTCTTCCACCAACTCCGTCGCCCCCGACCCGAGCATTCTCAGTCCTTCCATCATATTACTCCAGTAAACCCCGGCCAGAAGTAATCCTACCGTGAAGATAACTATCCCCCCCACTATTACCCGGCGAGCGGCCCGCCCATCCTTCCTCACTATCGCGTCAATCAATAACCCGGCTCCGAAGAGAGCCGTAATAAAAACTACATGAAACACCACCGGGACATCTCCGGCCGGAGAAGCAATCGCGAATGCCAGGGCTCCCAGGATAAGCCAGCCCCATCGTCCCTTCCGGGCAAACGAGATCAGGCAGAGGCAGAAAAGCGGAAGCCATGCCTGAATCGCGACTTCCGGGGGGGCGGTAGAAAAATAGATCAGGGCCGGGTTGAAGGTATAGGCCAGAGAAAAGATAAATGATCCGGATGGAGTAAGCCGCAGCCCGCGGCGGGAAAATAGATAGGAGAATACCGCCGCCAGAAGATAATAAAAAACCAGCGGGGCCTTGATCAGCCAGAAATAATTCTGGCCCGGAGCGAGATTGCCCAGAAGAAGAAAAGGCCAGTTTAACAGAAAGAGCGAGCTCTGGAAGATATGGGCGTAAAAGGGAGTAGCCCCGGCGCAGAGATTTGGATTCCACCAGGGGATAACTCCATGGGAGAGAGAACGGGCCAGAAAAACCTGCTGGGGGTAGAAGATAAAAGCGATATCATCGAAAAAAAACTTTCCCCAGTCAAGCAATAAGGGGATGAAGAAAGCTGTCGTTAGACAGAGAAGGCCTGATAAGATTAACCAATCAGATTTATTAAAGTTTTTTCTCGCCTCTCTCATATAGAACATAGCCCGTCGCTTTGCTCCGGGCAACTGTTCTGGGATATTGGAGTATTGGAGTGTTGGGAAGGGCCCCCATCACTCCATTACTCCATTACTCCAGTACTATCTCATTTATTGGAATTCCGAAGCAGGAACTTAGCGCCTTCGGCGCAACTTTTTAAGACAGATGATTAGCATTAATTTCTATAAACCCCCAACCTCGCCCCCTTTAACTTAACCCCGATTAAACTTCGGGGGAGACCAGACGAATTGTTGTAGATCCGGCAGTCTTTTTGACGGAGATGTGATTGAATGTGATCAAATAGGATTGTTAATAATTTTTTGGTAGTGCGGCAATAAAATCATGATAGTCCTTATTCAAAATAAACCCATCTCTTCCCGTATCTGTCGGCCAACGGTTCCGGGATAATGGTTCAGGAGATCCTTGAGCCGAGGGAGAGGAATTCGATCTAAGTTGCGGAAGGATACCTGAGTATTCGGGTCCGTCCCATCCCGCCGGGAGAGATAGACAAAATCACATAAAGCCTGCTCCGGTCCGGCAATTACTCCGTCTTCCGGAGGAGCATAGATCGGAACTCTGACACTGACAAACCGGAATGAGCCCATTGGAGTCATTCGGACCCGGGCATTCCCATGACGCCGATCTGTGAAAGATGTAATCTGAACCGGGACCTGGGAGATCAGGTTATGAAAAAAGAGCGCGGAACCTCCGGTAATGTAAGCGTGGGAGTCAAGCTCGGGGAGAAGAATCTCCGGGGAGGTAATTCCCGGCAGACCATATACTCCCCGTCCATACCGTTCTATGACCCCATACTTCCGCAGCCGCGAAAGCTCTACGTTGAGACTCCCTATTGTGGTTCGAGCCACATTAGCAAGCTCGGTATTTTTGAAGAGGAGCTTCCCATGTTTGCGGCTCTGCTCTTCTAAATATCGACTCCAATCCCGGGCTTTCATAACTTATTTAACCGCGGATTATGCGGATTTGAGGAAAACAAATCCAGCCTGCCCTCGGTTTACCGGGGTTAAATCCATTCCCCCCCAAAATATCGTTGAATCTCTTCTAATACAATATAATTACTGGTTTTCATGTAATCATTTATAACATATTTGTTAAGCATTGCTACATAAATGCCGTAATTACCGGGAGTTTGTCAAGTCTTGATTGGGATACAGAACAGACAGGATGGCAAGATATCAATCCGAAGAATTGCATCTTTCCGGCAGCGAACTCGGTATTCCCCATTCGAGATTATCTAAAACTGAAAGCTACAATCTATCAAACCAGTAGTTGGGGTGTCGATGGAGATGCATAGTAGCCAGAACTATTACCTCATCTGATTGCCGAACGAGTGTCACAGGGAACATCTTCAACAATCTTTCACGATTTTCAGGGTCTCTTTTGGGGATCTTGTCTATTGTCGAATATTGAATGCACTATAATTTCATCGGTCTCAATCGTATAAAAGATTGAGAATGGAAATCTCCTGATAACACAACATCGAAAATTGGAATAACGTATCTGATAAATTTCTGGATTCCCGATGATGTTTTGTAAAGCGACCTCAACACAATCCAGAAAATCAAAACCAAGACCTTCTCTTTGTCGCTCATACCATGAAATCGCCAATCTAAGATCAACTTTTGATCGATCAGTATAGCGTAATTCCATTAATATTCGCCCCTTATGCTTTCATGAACAGACTTCCAGTTATGAAGATTTTGCTTGCCTGCTAAATATTCTTTATACCTTTTATCTAATTCCCTTTTTTGCCACTCCGGCAAAGGAAGTTCTGAATTACTTAGTGCAATAGAATCCCACACATCGGTTACGAATATTAGTTTTTCAGCAAGCCCTAAACGACTTACTTCTTCTTTAATTGCTTCTGAAATCATCTTTAACCCCCAATCAATATAATGGTATGTTTCCCAATTTTTAATACCATAAATAATATATCACGCTAATTGAACAGTGTCAGATCGGAAGAGCACACGTCTGAACTCCAGTCACACTGATATATCTCGTAT
>CAKZYZ010000252.1 GCA_937885075.1 uncultured bacterium
CTACACTCTTCCCCTACACGACGCTCTTCCGATCTACTATTATATCCGTTCTCATGCTCATCATCCCCCTGGTGGGATCGGCGGAGGAATCAGAAGGTTGGACTTTCCGGTTCTCGCCCTACGGCTGGCTGATGGCGGTCTCCGGTGATATGACGGTGAACGGGATCACCGCGGATATGGACTCCACCATCTCGGAGGGGTTGGAGAATATGCGCATCGCGGGGATGGGGAGGTTTGAAGCCTGGAACGGCGACTGGGGGCTGACCCTGGATGGCCTCTATTCGGATTCCAAGGCTGATGAATCCCTCGATACAGCGGCCGGTCCGATTAAGATCACCACCTGGTCCGAGCTTCTTATCGTGGAGTTCGGAGGTGGCTATCGCCCGGTAATAATACCCCTGGGGGAAGAGACCGGACCGGCGGTGATAGTCTTTGATCTGCTGGCCGGAGGAAGATACGCCTATAACAAAAATGAGATCAAGGGGTCTGGGGGGCGGCTCGATATTTCCGGGAGCGGAGACTGGGTGACGCCCTACCTCGGAGGTCGCGTCGGGATCCGGGCGTCCGAGATGTGGTCATTCATCCTGCGGGGGGATATCGGGGGGTTTGGTCTCGGCGACGGACCTCATTTTATCTGGAATATCATCGGGTCGATTGATTTACGGGTGTCACGGCTCATCTCACTCGACCTGGCCTACCGGAGTCTTGATATCAACGGTTCCACCGTCGACGCCCGGTACTACGGCCCGGTCCTGGGAGCGACATTTCATTTTTAATACACTTCTTCGGAAGTTTCTCCCGAAATCCTTCGGGATCCCGGTTTGTTTAATTGAATTTATCGGGACCAAAATACTTTGGGATCCCGAGTTGTTTAATATGAAGTCTCGGGACAATAAAATCGCCACAAAGGCACAAAGACACTAAGAAATATTCAAGAAACAAGAAAAACCGTATTTGTTAAATCTATACTTCTTTTCTTTGTGCCCTGGTGTCTTAGTGGCAAAACCAAGTTTCAGGAAGTAATCAAAAAAAGGAGGAGTCGAATGAAGATAAGCCAAATCTTAATCATGTTAGCCGCAATGGGAACACTGCTCTCTACCGGAGGGATGTACTCATCGCAGGCAGCCGAAAAATCCCGCTATATGGGCGGCGAGGCAACGATCGTGGAGGCGCCCAACGGCGCTCTGGTCAATGCCGAAGTTCTTGAGACCGGCCCGAAGATCAGCTATTTAGAACCGACCACGGAGAAGGTAGCCAACGGGGTCTGGTGCATCGGCGGGGTCTCCCTGGCCAATACCACGGTGATTTAGGGGGATGACGGATTAATCATATATGATACCGGAGACACGAAGAAAGGGCGAAAATCATGAAAAATACAGCTCTATTATTCGCCATCATCATCCTGGTCACGATGCTTGGCTGCCAGTCCTCCGGGGACAGATCCACGCCGGGAGAGGAGACAAAAAGTATTATGGATATAACACCGGCCGACGCGAAAGCCATCGCTGAAGAAGCTTACATCTATGGCTTCCCTATGGTTATGAACTATAAAACCATGATGGCTTATACGCTTGATAAGAAGTCGCCGGAGTTCAAAGGAGACTTTAATGAATTAGGCTGTGAAGCCAGAGTATATACCCCGGATGACAAAGCCATAGTTACGCCCAATTCGGATACGCCTTACTGCATGGGGTGGATGGATATCAGTGAGGACCCTATCGTCATCTCCGTGCCGGAGATGGAACCGGAGCGGTTCTATCATTTCCAGTTGGTGGA
>CAKZYZ010000253.1 GCA_937885075.1 uncultured bacterium
CACGAAGGTCACGAAGAACACGAAGAAAAACAAAGAAAACTATGGAATTTTCCTTTGTTTCTTCAAATTCCTTCGTGAACTTCGTGTTCTTCGTGGTTTAAAAGGCTTTTCGAGTAAGGTCTAGCTAGAGAAATTATATTTAAATTGAAACTCACAAAATAATATAGGAGTTCCTATGAGCATAGAACGAGTCAAAGAAATAATCAGTGATGCCGGCTACGGTGACCTCGCCACCTGTGTGAACGGTCAGCCCCGGATACGGCCGATGTCGGTCGTGGTAATGGATGGACTGCGGCTCTGGAGTTCAACATACCGGCAGAGCGGAAAAGTCAGAGAGATCGAAGAGAACAACCGGGTGGAGATCTGCTTCACGGACAAAAAAAAGGTCCACGTCCGGATCGAGGGAATCGCCGATATCTCCGGGGGCCCGGAGAAGAAAAAGCAACTCCTCGAACTAAATCCAAAAGTAGCCAGACATTTCCCGGATGAGAACGACCCCAAGTTCGTCCACATAGAGATAGTCCCCACCCTGATCCGCTGGACCGAACCCGGCTTCGGCGAGTACCACATTATTATTTTCCCTTCAGAAAAATAATAGTTTGCAAGCATGAAACAACATCATAGTTAATTATTAAACGCAACTTTCAAAAGCCAAGTCACCAATGTGTCATTGCGAGGAACAAAGTGACGAAGCAATCTCCCATGCCATACCACAAGGGAAAAATCAGGTAAATCAGGTGCTGATAAAGGGGGACAAGGTAGGGGCCAATCCTATTCAATCACATTCAATCGTCTGTTGAATTAGAGGGGCCGAGGAGAAGGATGGTTGACAGTTTACAGTTGTCAGCCCTGCCCGCCGTAGCCTTGGCGGAGGTTGGTTGACGGTAAAATAACTTATTAAGTTAGAGTAGTCTTTTTTAGTTTTTAAAATTCGTGTAATTCGCGAAATTCGTAGTTCATTTAAAGATGCCGAGGCGGGGGATAATCCCCATAATCCGTGTAATCCGTGGACAAATAAAGGGGGGGAGGCGGGGGATAATCCCCATAATCCGTGTAATCCGTGGACAAATAAAGGGGGGGAGGCGGGGGAGCAATCAGGTAATATTCGTGGACAATGAAATATATCGACATAGAAAACTGGCCCCGGAAAGAACATTTTCTTTTCTTCAGCGGGATGGACTATCCCCACTTCAATATCTCCGCTAATCTCGATATCTCCCGGCTCAAGCCATTCCTGAAAGAGCATGGTCTGCCCTTCTTCACCTCGGCCCTCTATCTCTCCGCCCGGGCCGCCAACTCCATCAAAGAGTTCCGCTACCGGATCCGGGACGGGAAAGTGGTCGAACATGAGACAGTCTCCCCGGCCATCACGGTAATGGGAAACAATGAGGTATTCGGTTACTGCACGATCGAATACCACGCTGATCCAAAAGAATTTATGGCCAACGCCGCCAGAGTAATCGCGCAGGCGAAAGAGAACCCCACCATCGCCGAGGACTCATCCCGCGATGACGTCTTCTACTATACGACTATCCCCTGGATATCATTCACCAGCCTCGTCCACCCCATAAACCTCCGCCGGGTGGATTCCATCCCCCGGATATCCTGGGGAAAATACTTCAAATCGGAGGGCCGCCTCCTTCTCCCCCACTCAGTCCAGGTCCACCACGGCCTGATCGACGGCCTCCACGTGGGAAAATACTTCACCCTCTTCCAGAAACTCCTTGATCAACCGGAGATACTAAAAGCATAGCCCCCACACAATCTACCCCGATTTATCGGGACTCCCCCGGCCGGTTTATCCGGCCGGAGAATAAGTTCATAGGCTATCCCGCTATACCAAATAAACTTTTCACCAGGTTCAAACCATATCGAAAACCCCACCCGTAATTTGTGTACACTTCTTGCTCGTACGAGCAAGAAGTGTACACAAAATTTTATAAGCTTCTTAGTTTTTACCATTAGTGAAGATTCGCGGTTCAAAATGGGGTGTGAGGAGCTGGAGCTTTTGCTAATTTTGCGCTTTCCTGCGGCTAATTAAGTGGCCCTAATAGAGCGGCCTTCCATATCTCCATCAGCCGGCGGATAGCCATACGGGGATCAGGGGACTGCATAATCGGGCGGACGGAGGAAAAATTAACCGCGCCGAGGGCGAGTATCTCCGGAAGGTTCTCCTCATTTATCCCGCCAATCGCGACCGCGGGAAAGGGGCTATTCCTGATAATCTTTCCCATCAGCTCCAGACCCAGATCCGGGTCCGGGATGGCTTTGGTCGGGGTCGGGAATACCGGTCCCACGCCGATATAATCCGGCTTGAGACCACGGGCTTTTAACTCCTGCGCTTCATTGTGGGTGGAGAGTCCGAATATCTTGCCGGGCATATCCCACAAGGCTCTTGCTTCGTTGATAGGCATATCGGACTGCCCCAGATGGACCCCATCGGCGTCAACTTCCATCGCTATTAAAGGATCATCGTTGACAATGAACCGGGTGGAACTGCCGCGGGTGATCTCCCGGATAGCGCGGGCGGTCCGGAGAACCTCGGATCGGGGAGCATCCTTCATCCGGAGCTGGAGATAACGGATCCCTTCGGATACCACCGACCGGGCACAGGCTTCATATCCCACGACCGGATCGGTCAGAATCGCATAGAGGCCGAATACTTCCGGCGTGGTGATTGGCGAGCCCTTCTCACCCATGATTTCCGAATGGTCGGTCAACATACCATCTCTACGCTCATCCTCCCTGGGAAGAGATAATGCCTGGAGTTCACTTAAAACGGGATCGATAGAAGAATCATCTTTCGAATAGACCTCATTCAGTCTCCTGGTAACTTTATTTTTCATCTAAAAGAGACTGTCTGATAAATCCGAACCTGGGAGCAATGAAAACATAATAATTTTTATGACTATCGGGTTTACTCATCATATAACTCCTGATATAGTAGGGAGATCTATAAAATAGGTCTCCGTAATGTCCCTAAAACAGCAGTTACCATATAAAAAGATGGGTTTATTGGAATTCCATGCA
>CAKZYZ010000254.1 GCA_937885075.1 uncultured bacterium
GGTGTGGATGTTGAGTTGGTGTGATTAGGGTTTAGTGGTATGTTTTTTTTTTTTTCAAGCAGAAGACGGCATACGAGATATATCAGTGTGACTGGAGTTCAGACGTGTGCTCTTCCGATCTCGTGCTTCCGGATAAAGCTTATATAATATGACGCGTTTACCTGTCCGGGATACCGGAATCGCGGTATTTATAGCAGGGTTCTTCGGGAGTGGGGACGGAGGATGTCGGCAATAGGAAAACAAGAGATTATCTTATATGCCGATATGAAGAATCAGGGTGCGGTCCGGGCGGCATTAAGAGTGGGTTTTTCAATTAAGGGAAGAATTGAATACAAGAGGATATTGTGGTCTTCAAACAGTAGGTTGGTCCCTATCCGGGGGACCAATTAGGAAGGCGCTAACTTATGAAGGTAATTACAACAAGAGAAGAGTTTGCCGCCCTGGAACCGGTCTGGAATGATTTGCTTGAAGAGAGCGGGGTAGATTCCATCTTTCTCACCTATGAATGGATCTCCTCCTGGCTGGAGGTGTTCGGAAAAGAGGGGGATATGCTCATTCTGATGGGGGAGGGGGAAGACTGGAAGGGGATCTTTCCTCTCTTTCGACGGGTGAGGTCGCTCCCATTGGGAAAACTGCGGACTATCTCTTTTATCGGGGAACCTCTCTCCGACCGGTGTGACTTTATTATTTCCGGGGATAGATCCAAAGCCATTAAGGCATTCCTTGCCTACTGTCGGCAGAATAATAATGATTGCGATATACTCCGCCTCAGACAGATCCCCAGTGATTCTCTGACCGCCCGTCTGCTCAAGAAAAACTTGTTCGATGAGGAGATGAAGTTCAACTACCGGGTCTGCGATCGAGCCCCTTATATTCCGTTACCCGGTTTCTGGAATGACTACTTCCAGACTCGCTCCCGGTCTTTTAAAAAGAAGATCAGAAAGTACTTTCGAACTATTAGGCAGAATGGAGAGATTCGGATCGATGAACTCCCTCTCTCCCCGGAGACCTGGGATATGCTCCTGAGTATATCCGGCCGGAGTCTCAAATTTCAGAGGGGGGTTGCTTTCTTTTCAACGCCCGGGATGACCGAGTTTATGAAGATCCTGCTTCCCCGGATGCGGGAATCCGGAATGTTAAAGCTCACCGCCCTCTATCTCAATGACCGTCCGATCGCGTATGATATAGGATTCAAATATAACGATAAGATTTGGTCATACGAAAGCGCTTTCGATCGGGAATACGCGCCCGCCGGTGTGGGACATCTCCTGCTGACACTATTGATTGAGGATGCCATCAAGGATAATTGCCGGGAATTTGACCTCCTCCGGGGCGATGAAGACTATAAGTTCTCCTGGGCCGAGCGGCGCCGGGAACACCTGGAGTTTACTGTCTATCACCCTGGTTTGCTCCCCTCCCTGATCCACTGGGGATATCACTTCAGGCGGTTGGCCCGGTTTCTGGTCAGGAAAGAGTTTCGATTTTTAGGGAAAAAGGGGGCTATTCAGGTGTTAAGGCAATGGCTTTCTCTGGGTAAGGGGTGTTCCCGTCAAGAACTGTCGGTGACAGCCACAACCCGGAAAGGCGGCCTTCATCTGAAGGTTCTGACCGATCTGGAGGAAGTGCGGGATCTGGAGGGGGAGTGGAATCATCTTCTTGATCAGAGCGGGATCGGGTCGATCTTCATGACCTATGAATGGATTATTTCCTGGCTGGAGGTGTATGGGGAGAAAGGGGAGATTATGATTCTGGCCGCCTATCGCGGCGGGGAGTTGATCGGAGTCTGTCCTTTGATTTTACGGAAAGGGAGATTTGTGCGCTGTCTCGTTCGGTTGATCGAATTCGCCGGTGACCCGCAGAGTGATACCACCGATCTGATTCTTCCGGAGAAGAAGGAAGAGGTGATTGAGTTATTCTGGGACTATCTCTGGGAGTGCCGTTCCCGCTGGTCAATCATCCGTCTGAGGGAAATCCCGGGGGATTCGCTCAATCTGACCATTCTGGGGGACCTATTGCTCGATCGAAAAATCCCGCATTACTTCCGGACCTGTTCTCAATCTCCTTTTCTCACGCTGGATAAGAAATGGGATGACTACCTGAAGAGTCGATCGAAGAGTTTTCGCTACAAGATTCGGAGAGATTTAAGGAGATTAAAAAAAGGGAAAGAACTGCAGTTGCGCGAAGTTTCCCCCACCCCCGAGGTATGGAAGACAATATTTGATATAAACTGTAAAAGCCGAAAGGCGGACCGGGGGATTAATATGTTTGCCGGTCGGGCAACCCGGGATTTTATGAAGAAGGTTACCGGACTATTTGCCGATAGAGGCTGGCTTAATATCAGATTATTATTCTGTAATGAAGTTGCAATCGCCTACCAGATCGATTTTATATATAATTACAAAAGCTGTTACTATAACAGCGCGTTCCTCCCTGAGTACGGTCGGTATCATCCGGGCTATCTTATCCAGGGGTTGAATATCAAGGAAAATATCCGGCAGGGCCGGCGAGAGTTGGATCTATTACGAGGTAACGAACAATATAAATATTTTTATACCAATGAGATCCGTTACCACCGTGAGATAGATATCTTTAACAAGACATTGGTTCCTTCCTGTTTGAAGCTGATCTACGCGGTTAAAGAAGCGATTAAGCGTCTCCGGGGCGGAAGGTATGCTGCCCGGATTGAACACACTATCCGTGGCCCTGCCGCCCCGGCTATAAAGGCGGGTAATGATAAGGTGATAAATCCGATCGAAAATATGAATGTAGTAGATGAACAAGCGAAGAAAGAACTGATTTTAATTGTGGATGATGATCCGGTAATTCTCAAGAAGCTGCGGCATATTATCATGTCAGCCGGTTATAGAATTTCTTCAGCGACCAACGGAAAGGAGGCTATCGAGCGGGTGAAGGAAGAAGCGCCGGACCTGATCATCTCAGATATTATGATGCCGGAGATGGATGGTTATGAGTTCTGTCGTCATATCAGATCCCATCCGAACACAGCACTCCTCCCCTTTATCTTCCTTACCGCGAAAGATAAGATTGATGATCGGATCGAAGGGATCAAACTCGGCGCGGACGCTTATCTTACCAAGGCTTTTCATCCATCGGAGTTGTTGGCGACAGTGCGTACCGCGCTCCTGCGCCATCAACTTTATCTGGAACAGGCCCAGATGGATGAACTTACCGGTTTGCTCAATCGGAAGGGGATAATAGATGAATTAACTGAACAGGTTACGATAGCCCGGCAATATCAGCGCCCCTTCAGTCTGGCAATGATCGATCTGGATAATTTTAAGGCGGTGAATGATCGGTATGGACACCCAGTCGGGGATCTGGTCTTGCGCCAATTCGCGGAATTGCTTACCCGGGAGGTGAGAGAAGAGATTAAAGTCGGGCGCTGGGGCGGGGAGGAGTTCCTGGTCCTTCTGCCGGAGACTTCGGAATCGGGTGCCCACAGGTTGCTGAAAGTGATTTGCGAGAAAGTAGTGGTTTTTAACTGGGAATGGGAGAAGGAGAGGATAACAGTCCCCATTACGATGAGTGCCGGGGTGGCCGAACTTCGGGTGACTGATCAGGATATCAATGAGATAATAGACAGGGCCGATCGGGCGCTCTATCAGGCTAAGAACCGGGGAAAGAATCAGGTTGTCGTTTCGGGAGGACCGGGCGAATAATCGAGCCGGAATAGATAAATAATATGGATTTAGAAAAATTTTCTATCTTAATCAATGCAAAATGGCGTCTGCTCTCCATCCCAGTGAATATTTGTCTGATGAGATATAAGATCGGAAGAGCGTCGTGTAGGGAAAGAGTGTAGATCTCGGTGGTCGCCGTATCATTAAAAAAA
>CAKZYZ010000255.1 GCA_937885075.1 uncultured bacterium
AAATGAAGAGAGAGGGAGAGGATGAGGAGGAGGGGGATAATCGAGTCGGGAGGTGGAGGTGTTGGATGATTGAGTGTGTTTTTTTTTTTTTCAAGCAGAAGACGGCATACGAGATATATCAGTGTGACTGGAGTTCAGACGTGTGCTCTTCCGATCTCACCAGAACAGCGCGGTAATTATCCCGGAGCGCGCCGGCGACAATCTCCGAACCGCTGGCACTGCCTTTATTGATCAGGATCACCATCGGAACACCGGAGAGAAACTGTCGGCTCGTCGAGTTGGCCTGCATCTCCACCTCTTTATTTCTCCCCCGGGTCTCCACGATGAGCTTCCCCTTATCCAGAAACAGATCCGAGATCCCGATCGCCGAAGTCAGAAGCCCCCCCGGGTTCCAGCGCAGATCCAGAACCAGCGCTTTTATCCCCTCATTATCCAGTTCCTTGAGCGCCTCCACAAATTCCTCCACCGAATGCTCCTGAAACTGGACCAGACGGATATATCCGATTTCATCGTCCAGCATCTTAACTTCCTTAACCGAATCGATCTTGATTATATCGCGGACAATGGTGAAATCCAGGAACTCTTTCTCCCCGGGTCGCATAACGGTAATATTAACCGGATCACCGGGTTTGCCCCTGAGCTTCTTGACCGCCTCGAAGAGGGTGATATCCTTGGTGGACTCCCCCTCAATCTTGACAATCTTATCTCCGGCATGAAGCCCAGCCCGGCTGCCGGGGGTATCCTCAATTGGGGAGATAATAGTAAGGATTCCGCCCCGCAGGGTAATCTCAATCCCCACCCCGCCGAACTCCCCCTTGGTCTCAACCTTCATCTCTTTATAGACCTGGGGTTCCATGAACTGACTGTAGTCATCCAGCGCCTTCATCATCCCCGCCAGCGCGCCATATATCAGTTCCTGCCGGTCGACATCCTCCACATACTTGTCGTTGACAATCTCCATCACCCGGGTGAAGAGTTCCAGATTTTCATAGATACTCCGGGCTGGTGTAGCCTTTGGTGTCGGACTAGGTTCCGCCGCTCCCTCTTCCCCAACTGAAAAAGCGGGGAATAGAAATATCGTCAGGATTACCCCAACAAACCAATATTTTCGATATATCATCATAATTATACCTCTCCAGAAATAAATTTGCTCCCTCTGGTATTGAATTTATGTTTTTAACAATGAAAGAATCGTGTTCGATGTTCAACACTAAAAATTTTACGAAGTAAATTTTTTAAACCACTCGATAGTATTCCCCAAACCTTCCTCCAGTTTCACTATCGGTTCCCACCCCAGAATTCTTCCGGCCTTCTCTATGTTGGGCTGCCGGATCTTGGGGTCATCGACCGGGAGCGGATGATACTCGATCTCGCTGGTACTGCCGGTAAGATTAACAATTAACTCGGCAAATTGGCTCACCGTCATCTCCCGGGGGTTTCCGATATTTACCGGATCAGTCTCTTCCGATAGTGCCAGTTTATAGATCCCCTCGAGCAGGTCGGAGACATAACAGAAACTCCTGGTCTGACTGCCGTCCCCAAAGACAGTGATCGGCTTATTCTCTAACGCCTGACAGATAAATGCCGGTACCACCCGACCATCGTGAGCCCGCATCCGGGGGCCGAAGGTATTAAAGATCCTCACAATTCTGGTATTAACTCCGTGGAAACGATGATAAGCCATCGTTATCGCTTCGGCGAACCGTTTGGCCTCATCATAGACACCCCGGGGACCGATCGGATTGACATTGCCCCAATAATCTTCGGTCTGAGGATGGATGAGCGGATCCCCGTAAACTTCCGAGGTGGAGGCCAGGAGAAATGTGGCATTTTTAGCTTTGGCCAGACCCAGGGTCTTATGGGTCCCTAATGAACCGACTTTGAGTGTCTGTATCGGCAACTCCAGGTAATCGATCGGACTGGCCGGAGAGGCAAAATGGAAGATATAATCCAGGGGACCCGGCAAAAATATATACTCGGTCACATCCTGTTTGATGAATTTGAAATTTGGATTCCCGGCCAGATGTTCGATATTCCCGACATTGCCGGTGATCAGGTTATCCATGCAGACCACCTGGAGACCACGATCCAGCAATAAATCACATAAATTAGATCCTAAAAAACCGGCCCCGCCGGTTACCAGAGCTCTCTTCATATATTTTCTCCATAATATTTTTTCTTTCAGAAAAAATAAGCATTTATTATCATCGTAACGATGTTGATTTACAGACATTTCTCAGTATCTCAATCAAAGCCACTATACCATTATGTCATTAAACGGGAATAGAATATTCGCAGGGGGGGGGAGAGGACAGTAAGCGGTAAGCAGTGAGCGGTAAGCAGGGAGCGGTGAGCGGTAACTACGCTCCCGCCATAGCGAACTGCTTACTGTCCTTTTCCTACCGCTTACTGCTTACAGTCCTTTCCCTACCGCTTACTGCTTACCGCTTACAGTCCTCTCCCGACTGCTTACCGCTAACTGCTTACAGTCCTTTTCCGACTGCTTCCCGCTTACCCTCCCCTCGCAAAACCCGGACTAACAAAAAAAGCCGAAAACCCGATGGGTTTCCGGCTTTTCTTGTTTGGTTCTTAATTCACGTTACAACCGACCGCCCATGGTCAAGGCCATGATCGCCTTATGGGCATGGAGACGGTTCTCCGCCTGATCGATCACTACCGAGCGCGGGCCATCGATAACTTCATCGACGACTTCCTGTCCCCGGTCAGCCGGAAGACAGTGCATATATACGCCCTGCTTGTCGACCAGGTCCATCTGCTTCTCGGTGGTCATCCAGCCCTTGGCCAGTTCGTTGACCCGGGTCGCTTCCTTGTGATCCTGATCTTTGATCTTCTTCCCGGTCTCGGGATCGAAATAGTTAAAACAGGTATACGCTCCCCAGGCCTTCGGGTAGACGACATGGGCGCCCTTGAATCCTTCGTCGAAGTCACTGATAACCCGGAAGCTTCCTTCCTGATCCACCGCGTTCTTCTCACACTGCGCGATAACTTCGGGATCAAGATCATACCCTTCCGGATGGGCCAGGGTAACATTCATACCCATCAGCGTTGCCGCCATAATAACACTCTGCGGAACAGCGCGCGGCTTCTCGATAGAACCGGAATAAGCAAACGACATCGTCAGGTTAACTCCCTTGAAACCGCCGAACTTTTCCTTGACGGTGAGCATATCGGCCAGGGCCTGACAGGGATGGTATTTGTCGCACTCCATGTTGATGATCGGAACCCCGGAATACTCCGCGAACTCTTTCATGGTAGCATTGGCAAATCCATAGTTCCAGCCTGCCGGAGGACCGTACATCCGGATGGCGATAGCATCGCCGACCCGTGCCAGCATCTCGGCAACATCCTTGATCCGCTCGGTCTTATACGGAATATCAAATCCCTTCCGGGCCGGGGTATAGGTCTTGCCCGGTTCCAGTTCAATGTAGTTTCCGCCTAACTGCTGAATCCCGGCGGCAAAGGTGGAACGGGTGCGGAGGGACTGGTTAAAGAACATACTGAAGAGGGTCTGCCCCTTGAGAATATCGGACATATCCTCCCTCATCGCGTAACGGCGCTTCAATTCCAGCGCGACATCAAGCAATGTCTCCCATTCCTCTCTTGAATAATCCAGTTCAGCGTCAATCCAGTCACGCCCCAAGAAACCATTGGTCTTCATCCTTACTACTCCTTCAAATTTACCCGCCCCAGGCGGGATTGATTAATAACGGCTCCGACTCTATCGGAACACAGGTTGAGTACTATATAACTAACGGGGGAGATTAGAAAAAAGAAATACCACTGTCAAGTAAAAAAGAATCCCCCGGTATCACCGGGGGATTCTTTTCAGTAAGTTAGCCACGCCGCCGGCGGGGATAACTTAGAAACTGTAGATTACCTTGAGCCAACCCTTGGTTCCTTCCGGGCGGTTCTCAGCTATGGTCTCGAACTGAACCTTAGCGATCAGATGGAGTCCCGGATTGAAGCTATACATAGCGGAAGGCCCCACCGCCAGGACCTGCTCTTTCGAGTCCGAAACTTTACTTCCGTCCACTTCGTCATCCTGAAGGCCTATAAGGTAATAACCGCAGACCCCGAGCCGAAGGTTCTCCACGATCATATAGCCGGCATTGTAGTCAAGATGGAACTGATCACCGGTCTTGAGATCATTTTTGCTGTTCTCGGTATGGATGTCATACATCAGCTTGACACTGGCGGAGATCCCGGATGGGTGGATCAGGCTCACGGCCACCGCAGGTTCAAAGGTCCAGTGGTTGGTCCCGATATTGACCGCGTAGTCCTCATTATACTGTCCGGTGGGAGCAATAATATCGAATCCGGCGACAAAGTGAAAAAGCTCGGTATGCCAGCCCAGGATAAAGGGCGAGAAATCAATATCCCCGATACTGGCCCGGGATTCATCTACCGCCATGAAGGAAGGAACATCTTTTATCTCCAGCTTCTGATAGGCCAGTGGAACAATCAGATGCCATCCCAGGTTAGCTCCCAGTATAGTTATATCGGAAATATATATTCCCCGGAGTATATCGGCGACCGCATCAACCTTAAAGTCTATCGGGACTTCATCTCCTTTGTCATCTTTAAATTCACCGGCATGGTAATACATCAGATAATTGATAAAATGAAATCCCGGCGGCGGTAGCGCACCGGCAAAATAACCTTCCGCCCCCAGGGGCGATGATGACTCTCCCGCGAAAAGCTGGGCGGGAATAGCCAGCCCGGCAATCAGGGCTAAGGTCAAGATTGTCTTTCTCATATATTATCTCTCCTTTCTCTCTGAAACAAATTTAACCGCGGATTAGACGGATTATGCCGATTAATAGAAAAACAATCCGCTTAATCCGCGGTTTATGAATTAGATTCTAATCCCCTCCGAAGGTGGGATTAGAACTTAGCCAGCAGCTGCCAGCGGGCAAAGAAGCCGTCGTCATCATTGGCATAGAAGTTGCCGGGTATGAAATATTCACCCCAGAGATGGCCGCTCAGCCAGTCGTTGAAGGCATACTTGAGAATAAACTGAGGGTTCTGCCCCCGGTCCTTCCCGTTTCCGAAGAGACCTGTTCCCGAGCCCGCATCGTTAGCCCGAAGGTACTGATAGACCAGGTCTACCGTCATCCGCTCAGTCGGAACGACACCGAACTTGACCCGATAGATCTGGGTATTGGTCCAGTAAGCGATATCCTTCTCCGGCACCTGGGAGTAGATATAGAGCTCACTCCACTTAGGCCAACGGGCCAGGACCGGATCCCAGCCGCCGTAATTATCCGAGTTGGGGTTGTCCCCGGAGAGATAAACATACTCCAGAGTAAGGGCCGGCTTAATCGGACAGTCGGTCACGGTATAGGTGGCGTGAGCGTAGCCGCCGAAAGCGGTCATGGAGTGATCTCCGTACTCACCCAGCTCCACCGCGGCTTCCCCGGCATACTTGATCTGATCGTTGATCGGGCCGGAGAGACGCGTACCGATTATATTAATATTGTTGTTGGGCCACTTTACCGGATCGGTCTCACTGGTCAGACCATGCTTGTAGAGATAATAAGCTTCCAGTTTCTGATCTTCGATCAGGTTCTTGTTGGTCAGATAGGCGCCGAAAAGCCCGATGGTCTGACTATCCAACCGTCCCGGAGGATCGCCGGCGCCCAGCGCTTCGTCGTTTTTATTGATGGCAAAATACTGCTTCCCGGTATTCCAGAGGCCAAGAAAATCAACCGTGGTCTGATCCAGATCCAGCCTCAGCTTTCCTCCATCGGAGAAGATCGTCCGGGAACCGTCCAGAGGAGTTCCATCCAGGATAAGAAAACCCTCTCCGTAGATCAGATCCTGACGGCCAAAAGTGAGAGAGAGAGGGATATCTTCCAAACCCTTCAAATTAACATAGGCGTTGTCCAGGATAATCTCATCCCGCAGCCCGTGCTCCCGGTTCTTCGGCTTGGCATAATAACGCCACTCGTTAGTAAACCGGGTGTAAAGCTTAACCTGCTCGATCGGGTCAGCCTGAAAATATAACCGGGTCCGCAGCCGCCAGAAGTGCTGCTGATCAGCGGAATTATTCTTATCCCAGGTAATAATATTATTGAATCCGACCTCCCGGACCCGAAAATCTCCCCCGACCTTAAACCAGTCCGACTTGACCACATCTTTCTCTAAAAACCCCGCGTAAAGCGGAGATGCGGTGACGAATATCATCGCCATAATACATACGATTCTTCTCATCATCAGTGCCTCCTTTTTCTTATTAAAATTGATCTATATAAATCCTGCTTGAAGGAACTACTTGATTCCCTTGAAACAGTTATTAACATACTCTTCCGGAAGCGGACGGGTCAGCTTCGAAACCACAATCGTAACGATGATGGCCAGGGGAAAAGCGATGAAGAGTGGATCAACCTGATCCCAGAGGATAAAACCGCTCTTGGCGTGATCCAGGAGCGATGCTTTCCCGAAACAGGCTTCAGCCAGCAGAGCCGGCATCTTCCCCTTGATCTTAAGGATAAAACCCAGCCAGAAGAAACTGGTCATAAAGCCGACCAGCATACCGGATATTGCCCCGGCCCGGGTGATTTTGCGGGTGAACAGCCCTCCAAAATACATCGGGAGAAAAGTCGAGGCGCAGAGACCGAAAAAGATTGCCGTCCCCCGGGCGATAATTGACATCCCCTGGCCCCCGTAAGTCCTCTGCAGCCAGTATCCCAGAAATACACTGAATATAATAGCCACCAGGATTCCTATCCGGGTTACCCCGATCGAGCTCTTCACCCGTTTACCTCCCAGCAGCCCCTTCTCATAGAAGTCCCGGCCGATCGAAGTTCCCATGGTATGAAACTGGGAACTGATGGTGGACATGGCCGCGGCCAGAAGCGTCAGGAGAAAGAGCAGTCCGAACCATTTCGGCGTGGCGTGGAGAACATAGCTGGGGATAATCTTGCCGACATTCTTCCCGGCCGCCAGAAGAGAGATCGATCCTTTCTTGGTAATCTCCACCGTGATCCCCTTGGCGGGGTCCGGCTTCGGCGCCAGCTCGGCCAGGATGGGGGGGGCCGCATTGGAGACCTCTATCCCATCCTCTCCCACGGTAGTGGTGGTCACAATAGCAAAATCGAGATTATCCACATTCTTGCCGAAATAAACATTGGAGAGTGAACCGACCACAAAGGCTACTCCGGTCATGGCCAGAACAAATATCCCGCCCACCAGAACCGCCCGGTTCAGCTCCCGTTTGCTTCGTACCGTCATGTAACGGACCGCGAGCTGGGGCATGGCCAGAACTCCGATCCCCACCCCCATGATGATGGTGGAGACCAACACCCACCAGAAGGGGGAACCGAAAGATGGCATAGAGGTCCAGCCCTGATGACCGGCTTTTCCAAATATTTTAATCGCTATCCCGGACATCCCGGCCAGTTGCTCGTGCGCGTTGACCACTCCGCCCAATTTGGAATAAGTAAAGATCAGGAGGAATACCATCCCGATCAGCATGATGGACCCCTGGAAAGCGTCGGTGTACATCACCCCTTTCAGCCCGCCCATGATTACATAGATGGCGACAATAGCGGAGAACCCAAAGAGGGCCAGTTCATAGTTGATCCCGAATTTAGCGGAGATGAAAGTAGCCGCCCCGATCAACACCGCCGCCGTGTAGAGCGGCATGAAGAAGAAGATTACCAGGCCGGAAAACCCCTGAATGAAACGGGATTTAAAGCGGAGCCCCATCAGCTCCGGGAAAGTGTGAGCTTCCAGATGGTGGCCCATCTGCCGGGTTCTTCCTCCGAATACGACAAAAGCCAGTAAGATTCCCACGAAGACATTAAGGAAGGTCAGCCAGAGCAGCCCCATCCCGAAGACCCCGGCCGCGCCGCCGAAACCGACGATAGCCGAGGTGCTGATAAAGGTAGCCCCGTAACTCATTGCCATCACATAAGGATGAACATTGCGGCCCGCCACCATGTAGTCGAGATCAGACTTGGTCCCTTGATATCCCTTCCAGCCCAGATAGGCGATTACGGCAAAATATGCCAGTACAATGATATAAGTTAATTCCATGGAATATATCCCTCCTTATAACTCTTTTTCCAGCTCTTTCTCTTCCTTCACCCACTTCTTATCGTCGATGTTTATCTCCTCTGCTCCTTTATTCCAGAAACAGATTCCATAGATCACACAGCCGATGGCACTAAGAATGCTCAGGATATATGCCAGTCCGATGGAAGTTGATTCAATTCCCAGCATGATTGATCTCTCCTCTTCTAAAATATTTTGTATTTTAGAATTTATTACTGTTCACAATAATTTCAATTCTGAGTAAAGCGGGATAAATAATACATAGATACCGAATTTAGTCACTACAAATCTTTTGCCGGACATTTTTGCCCGGCAAAACTTACCCCTTCCCCCGCTACTGTTGTTCACAGCATTTGGACATTGGAAATTGGTCATTGGTCATTGGATATTCCCCATTCCCCACTTCACAACTGATACAGATCCTTCTCCCCCAGAAGGGAAAACCCCTCATTTTTCAAAATCACCTCGACCTCTTCCGGGTTAATTACCTGAATAACAAATACGGCCGACTGACCGCTCCGCAGGACAAACCCATAAGCGTCATCAATATTAATCCGGTGGCGGGTCAGAGTCGCTCCAATATCACGCAGCCCTCCCGGGGAGTCTATTACCCTTATCGCCACCACCTCTTTCAGCACCGCCACCAACCCGTTCCCGGTCAGAATATCACAGGCTTTTCCGGGATCATTGACCAGCAGTTTCAGAATCCCGAAATCACCGCTATCGGTAATTGTGATCGCCCGGATATTGATTCCTTGATCGGCCAGCAGATCGGTGACCCGCTCCAGCTTCCCCGGTCGGTTCTCCATAAATACAGATATTTGATGCGGCATATTTTTTCTCCGAGAATAATATATTGTTTGAACATAGCGCCTTCGGCGCAACTATTTTTGCCACTAAGACACCAAGACACAAAGAAAATATTTCAAGATGCAATAACACCGTTTTTATTCTTTCTTAAGGTTTTCTTAGTGTCTTTGTGGCAGATTTATCGAAATTCCGAAGCAGCGAGTTAGGTAGTTATAACTTTAGGCACTTTAGTGCACTTCACACTTTAGGCACTTCCTTTCTTATATCTCCCGGTTATCGAAGACCCGCTTCGCCTTTCCCTGACTGGGCGGAAGCGCCCCCGGTTCCATAAGTTCAATTTCTGTGGAAAGGAGTATCTGTTCTTTCAGCTCATGCTGAATCTTCTTCCGGAGCAGTCTCAATTCCCGGGCCTCCCCATGAAACATCTTCCCGTAAATCTCAACCCGGATGGTCATCCGATCGAGATTATCCACCCGGTTGAGGATAATCTGGTAGTTCGTTCCCACCTCGGGTAATTTCATCAATACATGCTCAATCTGGCTGGGGAAGACATTTACCCCCCGGACTATCAGCATGTCATCGGTCCGGCCCAGGATCCGGGATAACCGCCGGAAATTACGCCCGCAGGGGCATTCAGTCTCAGGGAATAGCTGCGCCAGATCCCGGGTGCGATAGCGGATCAAAGGCATCGCCTCCCGATTGAGGGTGGTAAATACCACCTCTCCGATCTCCCCCGGTCCGGCCGGCTGACCGGTGGCGGGATCGATGATCTCCACCAGATAATTATCCTCCCAGACATGCATCCCCTCGCTCTGCCGGCATTCAAAGGCAACTCCCGGACCGTTCATCTCGGTCAGTCCATAGCAGTTGAACGCTCTGACCCGGAAAGAAGCCTCCAGCTTATCACGGGTCGCCTCCGAGTATGGCTCCGCGCCGAAGATCATCAGGCGAAGATTGAAATCGACCGGCCCCAACCCCATATCCTTGATCACATCACTGACATGGAGCGCGTAACTGGGAGTTATGTGGATCACCGAGGTCTTGAAATCCCGAAAAAATTCGATCTGCCTATGGGTATTCCCGCCCCCGATCGGGATGACCATCATCCCCAGCCGTTCGGCGCCGTAGTGCAATCCCAGACCTCCGGTAAAGAGCCCGTAGCTCATCATATTCTGAAAAACATCCTTTTCCCCCGCCCCCGCCACTACCAGAGAACGGGTCACCAGATCAGTCCATTCATTGAGATCATGCGCGGTATGATATATCACGGTGGATTGTCCGGTGGTCCCTGAGGAGGCATGCATTCGCACCACTTCATCTTCCTTTACCGCCAGAAACCCCCGGGGATAAGAGAGTCGAAGATCATTCTTCCGGGTAAAGGGGAGATAAGTCAGATCTTCGGTTGACCGGATATCTTCCGGATTGATGGAA
Organism: uncultured bacterium; assembly: GCA_937885075.1. Classification (GTDB taxonomy): domain Bacteria; phylum Auribacterota; class Erginobacteria; order Erginobacterales; family Erginobacteraceae; genus CAKZYZ01. The sequence goes on from CAKZYZ010000255.1 coordinate 10,321, forward strand.
TTCTTCCGAAAAAGCTCACGGTAAAAGGGGGAATGCGCCGCCCGGGCCAGGGTGGTCTTCAGCCGTTTCAGCTGAAGAGCCTCGATCTCCGAACGGGACATGGTTTCAATCTCTTCCGACCAATATTTCATATAACTTATCTTGCCTGCTTATTTAACCACGAAGGACACGAAGATCACGAAGGTAGTTTTATCAAAAGATTTAAGATGGTTTTCCTGATTTTTAACAGCTTCGTGTCCTTCGTGTTCTTCGTGGTAATAATATTATTTAGTTTCTCAATCCCTGTAAGAAAAGGTTCTACATGGCATAAACTTCTTCCGCCTTCAGGATCGTTACGCCTCCTTCGGTCAGAACCGAAATAGTCCGCTCCAGATCTTCCACCCTCATGACTACCGCGGCGTTACCTTTTTTCTTCTCAACAAAGGCGTACATATATTCCACATTGATTCCATCCCGGGTCATAATTTTCAGGACTTCAGCCAGCCCTCCCGGGCGATCCGGGATTTCCACCACCAGCACATCGGTCTCCGCGGAGGAAAAGCCGGTCTCCTTCAAGGTCTGAAATGCCTGCTCCGGATCATTAACGATCATCCTCAGGATACCGAAATCAGTGGTATCCGCCAGAGAGAGGGCACGGATATTCAACCCATTATCCCGCAGCACCTCCGTTAACTCCCAGAGCCGGCCGGCCTTATTTTCCAGAAATACCGATATCTGTTTTACATACATAGTTTATTTCTCCCTATCCCTTAAATCGGGTTCTAAAATAGCGAATAACTTTTTTATCCGCCATAGCTTTAGCGACGGAGGAAGGCACTTCAAACTTAAGGCACTTCAGGCACTTCTTCTATCAATCACCCTTTTGGCTTTTCCCATTGATCTTGCGATCGTCTTGGGCTCCACCAGTTTAACATCAACCACCAGGGCCAGAACACTCTCGATCTCCTTCCTGATCTTTTCCTTCAACCCCTGAAGCTGCTTGATCTCGTCGGAAAACAACTCTTCGCCTACCTCGACCTGAACCTCCAGGGTGTCAAGTCCCCTGATCCGGTCAACTACCAGCTGATAATGCGGCCGGGCGCCCTCAACCTGAAGCAGGACCGACTCGATCTGCGAAGGGAAGACATTGATTCCCCGGATGATCAGCATATCGTCGGTCCTTCCCAGGATCTTGCTGATCCGGGGGAGAGTTCGTCCGCATTCACAGGTACCATGGGAGATGGTAACGATATCACCGGTTCGATAGCGGAGCAGCGGCATCGCTTCTTTGGTCAGAGTGGTAATAATCAACTCCCCCGATTCCCCCTCCTCCGCCACCCGGCCGGTGACCGGATCTATTATCTCCGGCAGGAATACATCACTGAAGATATGCAGCCCGTTCTTATAGGGGCATTCCTGAGCTACCCCGGGTCCGATGATCTCGGAGAGACCGTAGATATCCAGGGCGGTCATATCCCAGGCCGCCTCGATCTCCCGGCGCAGGTTATCGCTCCAGGGCTCCGCCCCCAGAATGCCTACCTTAAGCGGTGATTTTCGGGGATCATACCCCATCTCCCGGGCTTCCTCCGCCATGAAAAGCGCGTAGCTCGGGGTACAGGTGATTATCGTGCTGCCGAAATCATGCATCAGCTTCAGCTGCCGTTTGGTCCCGCCGGAGGAGATCGGGACCACGCTCGCTCCCAGCTCCAGCGCGCCGTAATGCACCCCCAGACCTCCGGTAAAAAGCCCATAGCCGTAGGCGTTCTGGACGATATCGTCGGGAGTGCCTCCCGCGATGGAAATCGCCCGGGCCATCACCATCGACCAGAGTTCAATATCCTTCTTGGTATAGGCCACCACGGTCGGGTTTCCGGTGGTCCCGCTGGAGGCATGAATCTCCGCGATCTCCCTCATCGGAACCGCGAACATCCCGAAGGGATAATTATCCCGGAGGTCGGCTTTTACGGTAAAAGGCAGCCGGGTCAGATCGGAGAGTTCCCGGATATCCCCCGCGGCCACCCCGGTCTCCTCCAGTTTCCCCTGATAGAACTGAGAGTTTTTAGTGAGATACTCCACCAACCGCTGGAGACGCTCTAACTGCAAAGACCTCATCCCCTCCGATGAGATACATTCAATCTTTTCATCTAAAATCTTCATATTTATTTCTCCATTCCTTTCTCAAACGCGATCCGATTCTTTTCCTGAAATTTTTCCGGAACCGCCGCGGTTACGACATCCTTCCAGATCTCATCTTTGATCTCCAGCCGGGCGGCCAGAACCCCCAGGAGAAAAATATTGGCAAATCGAATATTCCCCAGTTTTACTATCTCATCCATCTCCACCGCCGAGACCGCGTAACCTTCATCACGCAGAAGATCCAGCGCTCCCTCTGGATATACCGCGTTGCCGGAGGTGACCGGTGAAGGAAATATTCGGTGCCGCAGAACAATGATCCCCCCTTTATTCCTGATCATTCCCCGATACCGCAGCGCTTCCAGTTCTTCCAGGGCGACCAGAAAATCGCCCGTACCGGCCGGAGTAAGAGAGGAAAATACCCGGGGACCGAACCTGACCTGGGCCAGCACGCTCCCCCCCCGCTGAGACATTCCATGCACCTCACTGCTCTTCACATCCATCCCCGCCCGCAGCGCCGCCTCCGAAAGTATCCGCGCCGCCAGGAGGACACCTTGACCCCCGACACCGGATAAGATTACACTGGTTATTTTATCGTTCATTTATATTAATCCGTTGTAAGCGGTAAGCTGTGAGCGGTGTCCCGAAGGACCGTAGTTACCGCCAACTGCTTACCGCTCACTGCTTACCGCTTACTGCTCACCGCTCACTGCTTACCGCCCCCCACAATCGCCTCAACCAAACAGACCTGTTCACAGACCCCGCATCCGGTACAGAGTTCCTCCTCAATCTCAACTTTCCCGTCCGGAAGTCTGATCAGAGCCGGGCATCCGGTCTTCAAGCACCTCTCACAGGCGACACAGACGTCCGCGATCACCCGATACGGATGCCGCTCCTCTCCCCGGGTCAGGAAAATACAGGGGGCCCGGGCGATAATAACCGTCGGTTCGGAAAGCCCGAGAGATTGGTTGAGGTAGCTCTCCATCCCGGCCAGATCATAAGGGTTAATGACCTTTACTCTCCTCACCCCCGCGCCGCGGCAGATCTCTTCCAGATTTACCCGGTTGGTTATCTCTCCCGAGAGATTCTTTCCGGTCGCGGGATGATCCTGACGGCCGGTCATGGCCGTGGTGGAGTTATCCAGAATAATCACCACGCCGCCGTTGCCGTTATAAGCCACATCGATCAGGCTGGTTATTCCGGAATGGATGAAAGTGGAGTCCCCGATCACCGCCACCACTTTATTACGGCTATCTTCCGGCAGGACCGTTCTGAACCCCTCCGACATACTGACCCCGGCCCCCATGCAGAGACAGGTATCAAGCGCCGAGAGCGGAGGGAGTGTTCCCAAGGTATAGCACCCGATATCACCGGTCACAAATAGCTTCATCTTTTTCAAGACCGCGAATACCCCCCGGTGAGGACAGCCGGCGCACATTACCGGAGGCCGCATCGTGATCTCCGAAGGAACCGCCGGTGATTCCGGCCTGCCCTCCAGAATATCTCTGACCCGGTCCGGATTGAGCTCCCCCAGTCGGTACTCGGGCCGCTTCCCGGTTACCGTCATAGCCTGCGCCTTTATCTCGGACTCCAGGAAAGAATCGAGTTCTTCCACTATGATAGTATCTTTATTTTTGAGACAGAAATCCTCAATGGTCTGCTTCGGCAGCGGATAGACCATGCCCAGCTTCAAATATGCCGCGTCTGGAGCTACTTCCTTACAGTATTGGTAGGAGATACCCGCGGTGATAATCCCCGATTCACCGCTCCCCTCCTCTACCCGGTTCAACGGAGTATCTTCGGCATATAAGGCCAGCCTATCCAGTCTCTCCTCAAGGCTCCTGTGCCTCATCCTGCCATAGGCGGGGATCATCACCTGTTTCTTCGGGTCCTTGCTGTAGGCCAGCGGAATAGCCGACTCTTTCCGTTCTCCCGGGATAACCACAGTCCGGGAATGGGATACCCGGGTGGTCAGCCGGAGGAGTACCGGAATATCAAACTCTTCACTGATCGAAAACCCCAGTTTCACCATCTCCAGCGCCTCCCGGCTATCGGAGGGCTCCAGCATCGGCAGTTTGGCCGCGCGGGCGTAATGGCGGCTATCCTGCTCGTTCTGAGAACTATGGAGCCCCGGGTCATCGGCCACCACCAGCACCAGCCCACCTTTAACCCCGGTATAGGCCAGAGTGAAGAGGGGATCGGCGGCTACGTTCAAACCGACATGCTTCATTGTCACCAGAACCCGTGCGCCGGCCCAACTGGCCCCGGCGGCAACCTCCAGTGATACCTTCTCGTTCACGCACCCCTGGGCCCGGAGTCCCGGATAGTCCTTCAGGTTCTCCAGAATCTCCGAAGATGGTGTCCCCGGATAACCGGTCCCCAGCAGCACCCCCGCCTCCCAGGCCCCCCGGGCGACCGCTTCATTGCCGGATAGCAAAATTGTTTTTTGTATGTCAGACATTGTTTTAAAAAACTGGTAAGCGGTAAGCAGTTAGCGGTAAGCGGGGGAGACAGTAAGCGGTAAGCAGTAAGCTGTGAGCAGTAAGAGGAAAAAACAGTAAGCAGTGAGCGGTAGCTATTGCCCCTGGTCTACCGCTAGATCGGAAGAGCGTCGTGTAGGGAAAGAGTGTAGATCTCGGTGGTCGCCGTATCATTAAAAAAAAAACACTACATCCGCA
>CAKZYZ010000256.1 GCA_937885075.1 uncultured bacterium
CGGCATACGAGATATATCAGTGTGACTGGAGTTCAGACGTGTGCTCTTCCGATCTGCTCAGTCTCGTATTCGCGATCCCTCACCTCCCGGATTGCTGAGGATCCTTGCCCCCAGCTCTCGTTATCTAGATTATTCCGATGGATAAGCGACGCCCCAATATGCCGTCGGAAAATCGATCCGCGATGATTTCTGCCTCCCTCATGAACTCCGCCGATATGTCCCCGGTGAGCGCTCAGCAGATTCCAGAGTGTCGCCCTGGATCCCCTTGAGACCGCGTGCGTCCCGACCCGGACTACTCTCATTCCTTCACTCTGCTGACGGAGTTCTCCACCTTCGAAAAAATGGTAAACGCCCTGGTCAGGCCAGGCCATCCGGCCGGAACAGTCGGCGAGCTGGTGCTTCCCTCCCACCTTCTCCTCCAGGTTTTCCAGCAGGGAATAAAAATGGTCAAGATGTTCCAACCGCTCTGGATCAGGCTGTGGGAGCGGATCTCTTTGCCGGGAAGGGAGAGTAACGATCGAAAACTTACCGTTCCGGTGGGTAATATGGAACCGGCCGCTGAAACCATGCAGCCATAGCGCCCGGGCACAGGCTTTAAGTCGCGCGGGGAACCGGGTGGGATCCCCGGAATACTTCTCGATCCAAATCAGGGAATTAACCGGATCAATAAGAAAAATGTTACTGCCCGGATACCCTCGCTTATCCACCTTCAAATCAAACTCCACCCTCCCCTCCTCCAGCAGCTCCGAGCCCTTCTCGCGAAGTATCCCCTGCAGGATCAACACATAACCACGCCGAACGCCAGCGGCAGGAAACGAAAATAGAGGTTTATCAGAATGCTTCATCTAACAGGAGTATATCAAATAACCCGGGCAGGATGAAAACAAGAAAACATGCCCCGGAAACATTTTCCGGAAAAGATCTTAGAATCTACTTTCTCGCTTTCTCGAGAAAGCGAGAAATACAAAAAGGAAAAGTTTCAGTCCTGGCTGATCTGATTTCCCCGGCGATCGGAATTGAGGTCCACTTTGCCCTGGAATATGCAGTCCGACCCCGGAAATCTCGAATATACGGCAAGAAAAGAGCCTTAGAAGCGTTTTTTAACCCCGAAAAACGCGGCTAAGACCGATATAGAGCCATTTATTTTACGCAACTATGGGCCAGTCAACATGTTAGTGTGGTCCGACCCCGGGCCTAACCCCGGGCCTACCCCGGGCCTATAACAAAGTCCCCCTTTACAGAAACAGCCCCGGAAACGCCAGAAACACTCGAACCCCGAAGGGGTTCAACATTTAAGCCCAGGGTTTTACCCTGGGAATATTGTATCGCCAAACAGAAAAAGAACCCTGAAAGGGTTCAACATTCTAATAAGGATCCGCGGATTTGGTTTGGTAATGGGTCGGGCACCGTTAACGTACGATATTTTTCACCCGGATTTCCCGGCGGTGGATCGCCCCTGTTGATATATTTTGGACCGGTTTTTAGAAAGATTTAATCTCACCTCACCATTTGGTTCAAGGCTGACAGAAGGCGATCTCCCATCTTTCTTTCGGATCATCGAAAGTTATCTCAGCCGGATTAAAATGGTCCGGATCGTATTTACCGCCCACCCAGGTTAGCATCGATTCATATTCCTCATCATCGGGATTGCTCAGGATTTTCAGCAGATTATGATAACCCCAATCCCCGCCGCAGTCTTCCGGTGGGCAGGCGCGTTCCCCGGCTATACAGATCGGGTAGGCAAGCTTCGGATCTTCCGGGAGGATCTTTTCCAGTTTAACCACATGTCCCCAGCCATCCCCGAAGTCGTATTCGTACTCAGATTTCGGATTATCCATTGAAAAATAATCGGAGATAGCCAATTCCCAACCGGGGAGCATCTCGATGTCATCCAGCATATCCGGATCGGGAATCCCTATACTTACTTTCTCCCCGATTCTCTGGTTGAGGATTTTGAATTCATGAAGATGGCAGTCCATCCAGCCCATGGCGTCCTGAATGGCGACATGGAGATCCCAGAACGAATAAGTCTCCGGGACCTGGATTCTCCGCCAGATCTCCGGCCTAATACCAAGCAAACTTACCTTGAACTGAAAAACCTGCCTGATCCTTGCCATATTAATTACCTCCTGATGTTACCATCTCCTTAAATTTTAATGAACTCACGGGGGCAGACTATTGACTGATAATTTCTTGGTAAATCCGGTTCACTCGCCGGGATAGCTTTTTATCCTTCTCCATTTTCTTCTCTATCCGATGATGAGTATGGGTTAAGGCTGCTCCGCTTATTCCTCCCAGTTCCTCTCCCAGCTCACTAAGACTCTTCTTCCGGAAATTTAATCTGTAGCTCAGTTCAATCAATACCTGCCGGGCCTCCCGCCACTTCGACCGGGCTCTCAGGATATCTCCCGGTTTTATCCCGTATTCTTCCGCTACCAGACCGGCGATCTCCTCCGCCGGGATTAATCTCTTCAGCTCTTTCAGGCCGGAGTAATCCTGATTCTTCAATGCCTTGATATCCAGAAACTGCTCCTTGACCCAGACCACAAAACTATCCGAACCCAGAATCGCGCCGGCTTTGGCTTCCTCCAGCGGATTATCCAGCTTCTGTAATAACCCCCGCAGAACAAAATCCCGGTACCGGATTCTCCCCTTCTTGTTATCACCCCCCATGTAGGCCAGAACTCCTCCGTAGCAGATAAAATCATCTCTCTCAGCTATCTTGAGAAGCCCCGGAAAACTGCTCCAGGTATAAGCCTTGAGGATCTTACTCTTCTCTTCGATGGGGATATTACGATATTTTCTAAATCGTACCGGATTGAGGTAAATGTAGCGGCTCAGTTCCAATAAATATTCATCCGCTTCCACCAGGATAGCCTTATAGCGCCCCTGGTAGAGATGGCCGCTCTTGTGATGGCGCAGGTTGTAATAGGTTATGTAGGCCGTGTTGAAGCGCTGCATAAAACGGCCCAGATTGGCCTCCGGGGTTCTCAATAAAATGTGAAAATGATTATCTAAGAGCACGTAGCAATGCACTTCCACGTTAAACGCTTCGACACTATCTCTTAAGGCTTTAAGAAACCTTAGCCGGTCCTTATCGTCCCCGAAGATCCTTGCCCTCCGGTTCCCCCGGCAGGCAACATGATACCAGGCCCCCGGATATTCAATTCTCAATGGTCTAACCATGTAGGCACTTTCCCACAACTTCCCCTATCTGTCAATAGTCAAGGTTTGACCCTGAGCCCTTCTCTATTCCAAAAATCTCAAAATATTGGCTACTTTGAATCAGAATGGGTGACTACTCCGAAATATGCACTTAGGTTCTTCAGGACTGCTAAGGCCCGGTAAAATTATTAAATTCATGATACCGTTTTTATCTCCTTGCCCAAGTCTCTTTCAAATGCAGGACGGCTTATACAAGCAGCATACTGAGCTAATAGTGCTGTAGCTCTTGGACGGGATAATCGCCGCATCCTCTGACAATTGAATTCAATCCTCTCAGAGCCGCCGGTTTGGCTGAAGGTGGCCTTAAAAAGGCCTTCGCTTGATAGTGTCGAAACAATCCCATTTATTAACTCATATTTTCGCTTTAACTGCTTTTTATCAGGAGGGTCAGTTTTGCATTCACGTAGCAAGTTATACCTTATTACAATTCGTTTCATGTCACGCTTTGACCTTTCAAATCGTTTCGACCAAGCAGGGATTAGACCTTTTGGACATGTTGCGCCCAAATCAAATACTGCCCTCCCCATTTTATCGTAAACACATAGATCAAGGACACATAATTTCACAGAATGGACTCTACCTAACCTGACATAATGACATTGTTTCGGATCTTCACCGAAGTAAGGCAATTCTATATCCATATCGGTTTTGGTTTCAAGATCCTGAACAATCTCAGCAAGTATTACTTCTTTTGTCTCGGGCTCGCGCTTCCCACTAGACCTGATCATTAGATTGCATGGCTGACTAAGCAGAATATACGATTTTGAGCTTTCGCTGTTAATCTTTTTGAAGATATCACCAATGTCGATTGGAAGATGAAGTTTATTAATATATTCACTAGAATCGTACATCTCCTCTTGCTGAATCTTCCAAGTTGTGAGGACTGGAGATGATTCTGAATCAGTTGGTATATGGCTTACCGAACGCAAATGATATGCTATTTTCTCGATCTCTCTTGTGCTACATGCCTCTTTCATAGCTTCTGTCCGATGAAAGATCCCAAATAAACGGAAAAGCATATCCGGCTCCCAGATCCCTTCTGCTTGAGCTGCCCGACATACAATATGATCAAAGTCGAATACCGTTATCTCTCCAACTCGCTTCTTCGCAACATCGGTGGCTCGGTGAAGTAAATCAGCCATTTTATCCTTGAGGAGCTTACAGTTAGGAGATAAAGCTACCAACTTCAACATCCGAGCAAAACCAACTGGATCTTGGCTCAGCCAACTCTTCGAAATCAATACGAAGCGATCTTTATCAACGGTATGTTGTTTAGCTTGGTCCTCCCAGGCTTGATGTTGATTATCGATAGTCACCGTGTGGGTTAAGAGTCCACAAAAAATAGTCTCGGCGGCAGCTGATGCCATAATATTGCTTATTATCGCCATACCTTCAGTTTTCATCCCTCCATCTTCTGACAAATCCTGATCAAAGAGAATAAGAGTGGTTGTCTCTTCTGAAGACTTGAGTATATCATCCTTCTTTAGCTTCCATTCTTGAAAAGAGAGAGTTGACAGTTTTTCTTCATCAATTAATTCTTCCAGAATTGAAGCAAAACCAGAATCGTCTTCATCTTCAGGGTTCTCAATACTCGCCGCTGCCAGTATCTGTTTTGCCAGAGTCTTTTGTTTTTCAGAATTAAATTCGTCCCAGGCACGCCTAAATTTCTCGTTTCTGATCTCTTCAGGAAGCTCACCAGAAATTTCTTCATTGAGTTCAGGTGAGATTCGGGCTAGCTCATCGGTAGAAAGTCGGCTGATGACAGGCAAAATATCCTCGACCGCTCGTTCTTGAGCGTAAATATTATCAACGCATACTACTCTCTCAATGCCCATTATATGCAACAAATCATTTACAGCTTCTCTTGCTTTCTCTATAGGAGTTAGACTACTCATTCATCGCACCTCGAAAATCTATTTGAAACTTGTAGAACCGCTTTGACTTATTACGTTCCGGTACGACGCTTACATGACACCCTTCGGAATCCAGCAATTGTTTAATGATAAACAACCCCAGCCCGCGGCCTTGGCCATGCCCTTTCATAGTAGTGAACGGCTCAAATAGTGTCTGTTCTATCGATGGATCTATGCCACGTCCGTTATCCCAGATTCGCATAAATGGCAGGCCAATCTCAAATATAATCTCTCCGGTTTTAAGCCTATTATGGAACAAATCCTCTTTAAGCCAATACTCGCTATTGCGCACAAAATTATCGATAATTTGCGATAACTTCCCACAGTTCATGAAAATTTTTAGCCCTGTATCATTCTTGATTATGATTCTTGTACTGATGTGGTTTTTCCGGAGACGATCTCGGTAGAATGCTTTTAATTCCAAGAGAAAATCTTTCAGATCAATATCCTCCCTTTTCTCACGGATATATCTCAGTGATGGAGATAGAAAAGAGATTTGTCTTCGAAGGGCTACTACTGCTGAATGAACGTACTCAATAAATGATAGGATTGTGCGATCCGTGATGCCCATTTTACGGAGACGGGTTTGTGCAGACTTCGCACGATTAGCTACCATATCGGCAATGTTGAAGATTTCATGGGACAAAGCCTCCGCCGTTAGACCAAGCGCTACAGTTTCATACATGGCATCGACTTGTTGACGAATACTATCAACCTGATCTTCAAGGACTTGCCCCTCCTCTTTCAATGTTCCAAGTTCATAAAGATATTTCTCAATACGTGGGATAACGTCCTGTGCTTCCTTAATCAGTGGCTCCAAGGACGTAAACACCCCTTCAACTTTTTTCTTGAGATCTGGGGTAACTTCTTTTGAAGCAGAAAGTTGCCTTATTATGGCTTTAGATTCATGATAGCTTTCTTCAAATCGAGTTCTAAAAGCTATCAAAGATTGATGATGTGTTGCAGCAATGGAAAGCCCTTTCTTGATAGCACGTGAGATATCTTCAATATCTTTCCGAGTATCTAAATGTGCGATTTCTTCGTTGCGCGTTTTCTTAAACTCCGACCATGAACGTCTGAAAAAATTCTGAGCCTTTCCAGTGAAGCGCTTGTAACTCTGCAAGAGTTCATAGAAATTACGGTAGTATGGCGTATCTTTAAAGCCCTCGCGATCGGTGGTTTCTTCTAGATTCATATTATCGCGCGCTGATAATGCAATATATCCAAGTGTATTGTCTGGTTTTAGTCCATAGTATGACACTGCAGAAGTCCACTGCTCACCAAGTTTGAGCCAATCACGATCAACGCGTATTACAAACCCATCGCGATACACTCGTATGCCACTAAGATCTTTAATATGGAGCCGATACTCATTTAAACCACCAAATACACTTTGTTTTCGAAATGCTGTTTTTCCAAGATCAAAAGAATCTATTTCACCATGGAAAGGACCAGGATTAGCTAACTCATTAGGGTTTCCGGGGGAAAGAGCTAATTCAGCAAAATCATTAAAATAACGATTGATACCAAATTCAACAAACCACTTCTTAGATTTTGAGCGAACAATATTAAACGATTGTGCCAATTTTTGTGATACCAAAAACTCATAGAATCGTTTCCCATCATCGGAGGCTGTTAAAAAATCAAACTCCTCGGCATCAGATGGCTTATCTGGACGAAAGAAATCAAGTTGGGCCTTACCTTTAATTTTAAATACGCTACCGTTAAATTTAAGCGAGTATTGCATTGGGGCGAGATCTCTAACCTTGTCAGATAATTCCATGAGTTCCAAGACCTTGCCGTCAACCTCGACGTAAATCATAAAATCACGTATCTTCTTATATGGAGAGATCATGCGTGACAGCTCTTGTTCCAGTTTTTTCAACGCCTTTTGACCACGCCAAGTCTCTATCTCCTTTAAATCGGAGATAACGATCTTAGTTCCGTGTTTCTTTAAATGCGATATCTCCTCAAAAGAAATATCAACTTCTTTTAGTGATGAAACCTTTGCAAAATCAAGCCAGGAAAATGTCAAGAGATAGGCAGGCCCACTTTTTGTTTTTGTAAAAATTTCTAAATTATTTCCCAGTCGCTGGGTTCCCAGACGCCCCAGGCCTTTATCTCCAAGTGGAGTTCTGCCTCCAGGTGTCGTTATTTTTTTCCCTTTCATTATGCGCTTGGCACGATTAGATATTATTAGCCAGCCGGTTCTAATTGTCTCCTCGTCCATTCCAAAACCATCGTCTTCAACAATAATCCGCCCTCCCCGAGCTGAATAGTTTGTTCCAGGAACATCCTGATTGCCTTTAGTGTCGATAATAACTTTGGCGTAAGTTGCATCAGCATCATAGCAATTCTTGATGAGTTCTATGAGGGCTTGGATGGAGTCGCTTATTAAGCTTTCCCCTAATTGATATACAACGGATGGATGGACATCAAAATATAGCTTATCATTTAAACTTTTCATCTTATGCAACCGTTCGCATTATCAATATTGTTTCCGAGGACATTGTTTTAGCAATATTATTTTTAAAAGCCATGCGCTTAGAGGAAATCTGCCTTTTTAAAGTGGCAAGAACAATTGCACCTTCATTTTCAAGTAACTCTTCTAAAATTCGATCCAAGGGCACCGGTTTGCCCGCTACTCTCCTATTACCCAACGTCCATATCATTAGCCCACCGGGACGGAGGGTTTTTAAAATTGGCTCAAGACATCTATTCAGATCGCGGAAAAATGCAGTAACGCGATTAACACGATCCGGTGGTTCGTTTTTCAGACGATTAATGGTTCGACGAAACGTCGGAGATCGCTCTGAGAGATCGGAAGAGCACACGTCTGAACTCCAGTCACACTGATATATCTCGTATGCCGTCTTCTGCTTGAAAAAAAAAAAACAAAGAAATAAGATCGGAAGAGCACACCGCTGAACTCCAGTTATTCTAATGCTT
>CAKZYZ010000257.1 GCA_937885075.1 uncultured bacterium
GTGCCTCCTTATATTTTTCACCTATAAATACATTTTTCTCTTGCGCCTATTGGTAATATAGCATATATATGCTATATTAATAATAAAAAAAGGAGGCTTTTATGAGCAATGTAAAAATCAGAAAGATTGAGAAGGAGATCGAGCAGATCAAGGAGCGCCTTCAGGAAGTCGGAGAGATGAGACCGGGATCACTAACGCAGCAGTACCGGGTGCCAAGCGAAAAGCGCGGTGCCTACTACCAGCTAAGCTACATGCACAAAATGAAGAGTCGCACCGACTATGTGCGCCCCCAGTTCTTCGATCAGATCAGGTTGCAGGTTGCCACTTATAAACGGTTCAAAAAAATGGTCAACAGATGGATTGAGCTTGCCATCCTGCACTCCAAGCTTACAATGGACATTGCTAAGAAGAAGGTGCATATTCCGGTGAAAGTAGCCGGGTAATCCGGTCCAAAGTAGCCGGGCATTCCGGTTTAAAGTAGCCGGTGATTCCGGACTAAAGTAGCCGCCCCTCGGAGCGGAGCGACGCTGGTAGTTAAGTAATAAATAAGTGGCTACTTTGAGTCAAGCTTTTCCTCCAGATTTATTGTTATCGGAGCCCTGATCCGAAGGATCTGGGCGACGGTGCTTTTCTTTTTTTCCTTCTCTATCGTCCTCCGCCGCGTTGGTTCTTTCGTCCCCTCTTTTCTTCTTTCGCATTGATTCACCCTTGAGTTCGATTACGTAAGCGTTATGCACAAGACGGTCAAGGATAGCGTCAGCTACGGTGGGATCTCCGATCAGCTCATGCCAGGAACTTATCGGGAACTGACTGGTGATTAGTGTCGACCCTGAGCCATGGCGGTCATCAAGGATCTCTAAAAAGTCCCGGTATTGATGTCTCTTAATTGTCGCCAACCCCCAGTCATCAATTACCAAAACCGCGACATTTGCGATTTTCTTCAAAAGCTTTGTAATCCGGCCATCAACGTGTGCCATGGCCAGTTCCCGAAAGAGCTTGGGGACATAAAAGTAAAGCGACCGATAGCCTTCACGACAGGCCTGGTGAGCCAGGGCACACCCGATGAACGTCTTCCCCGCCCCGGTTGGGCCGGTGATAATGCAATTCCGGTGGTATTTGATCCACTCACAGGTCACCAGCTGCTCGATCGTCGATCGTTTCAGTCCCCGGGGATGCCGGTAATCGATATCTTCGATACAGGCATCCAACTTGAGACCGGCATATTTCAGGCGCCTTGTCAGCGCCCGGTTCTCTTTCCATATCCACTGTCTCTCCACCAGCATAGAGAACCGGTCCTCAAAGGACAGATCCCCTATTTGAGATTGCTGAAGCTGTTCTTCATATGCTTCAGCCATGCCGCTAAACTTCATCGCGTACAGCTTATGCATGGTCTGTTCATGCAACATATTATACCTCCTTTCTCGTTTTTGGGTTTTAGACTGCGTAGTACTTCTTGCCTCGGACGTTTTTATGATCCGGCTCCGACAACAATGTTGGTTCCTCGGATCCTGGCAGCGCCTCCTTGTCCAGTTTTGTCTTCAGGATCGACTTGATGCTCCGGTAGGAGCAGGTATCGAACGTCAGAGCCCTTCTGCATGCGGCTTCTAATCTCTGAGCCCCATGATCCCTTGATAATCGCATGATGCCCAGACAGGCCCGGTATCCCAGCTCTGGATGCGGTTTGCTTTCAATAATGGCTTTTACCGCCCGTGAGCAGTGATCCCCGATCTTCTGCGCCCAACTGATTAGCCGGTCCGGGGTCCATTCCAGATGTTTTTGATGTGCTTCGGGCATATGGGTCTTATCGGTAGTGTATCGGCCATTCACATAACTTCGTCGGTGAACAGCTACTCGCTGATTCCTGACAAAAATTTCTACCGTTTGATCAGTTAGCCGAACATCTACCCGCTGATGAATCAACCGATACGGCACACTGTAGAGGTGCTTGTCGACCTGGATGTGATAATCAATATTTACTTTAGCCTTGCTCCACTTCGAGAACTGATAACGTTGATCGGGTAATGCCTGGAGTACCAGCTTCTCAAGCTCTTCATACAGGCTTAATCTAGATCCCGCCATCTTCTGGAATGGGTCACTGTTCAACTTCACCAGATACTTTTTGATGGCGTTATTCACTTCCCTTACGCTGAAAAAGGTTTGATTGCGCAACGCCGCAAGTATACGACGCTCCGCATTTTGTACTGCATTTTCTACCTTAGCCTTGTCACGAGGCTTATATCCCCTGGCCGGGATAATAACAGTGCCATAATGTTCAGCCATCTCCAGGTAGGTAGCATTCATGTCAGGTTCATACCGGCAGGCTTTGTTGACAGCCGTCTTGGGGTTGTCCGGCACTGTTATCCTCGCCACACCGTCAAAATATTCGTAGGCATCACAATGAGCGGTAATCCATCGGGGGAGCTTCTGATCGGGAAAAGCCTCGGCAAATGTGTAACTACTGGCGCCCAGGGCAGCGACAAAGATGCTGGCGGGACTGGAAACGCCTGTCTTTTGGTTAATTACGGGAATGGTATGGCCGGCCCAGTCTACAAACATCTTCTCTCCGGCCTTGTGGGACAGTCGCATGGTTGGGTGCAAGGCCTTCTTCCAGCGGCTGTAATATTCGTAAAATTGAGTAATCTGATATCCGTCAGGATTATCAGACAGGTACTCTTCCCATAACAATCGGAGCGTCACTCCCTTGCGACGCAGTTCCCGATGGATGTAGTCCATATCGGGGAGGGGGAGTGTTGCTCCTGAGAATGGGGTTTGCTTCCCGAAAAGAAACTCTTCCAGGCGGGCATTGTCTGTTTTTTCGGGAAGCGGCCAGGTGATGCCGATCTTTTCTGCTCGGCAGATATATTCGGCGACCGTCCTTCTGGACACGTTACAGCTACGGGCAATTTGCCGATTACTCAGCCCCAATTCGTACTTCAGCCGTAAAATCTCTTTTGTCTTACGCATGGATAACCTCCTATGAGCCATATGAACCTCCTTTTTAGGGTTTAAAAAGGTTCAGTATGGTATGATTATCCAGCGCCGCTATAAGATATTTCTTTAATCTCCCCGAATTCCGGAGTAAAGTAGCCACCAATTCCGGAAATCCAAAAAAAGTGGCTACTTTGGAGCGGAATGGGCGGCTACTTTGCTCCGGAATGGGTGGCTACTTTGGAGCGGAATGGGTGGCTACTTTGCTCCGGAATGGGTGGCTACTTTGGAGCGGATTAGGTGGCTACTTTGCTCCGGAGTATGCAGAAGGGGCAGAAGTAGACGAGAACTCATCACTCTCAAGAATCTAACTCCGGCAAGTATTATCAGAATAATGGTAATAAAACCTACTGTTATATATACCGGAAGAGGTTTGGAGAAGTGCCTTAACTGCCTAAAAACGATAATAAAAGAATAATATCAAATGTTTACTTGGTATTTTCTAACAACGGAGGGATCTTATGGAATTTAATGCTGCCAATACCGTTTTTATGGTTATTTCAACGAGTCTGGTGATGTTGATGACTCCCGGACTGGCATTTTTTTACGGAGGTTTGGTCTCAAGGAAAAATACCCTCACCATTATGATGCAGAGTTTTGTATCCCTGAGTGTTACCACTGTTATCTGGTACACCGTAGGATATTCACTCTGCTTTAGCGGTGACGTTGGCGGTATTATCGGCGATCTTAACATGTCATTTATGCATGGAATGTCTACTACGGATTTACATGCCAACGGATTTCCCATATACATTTTCTTCGCATATCAAATGATGTTTGCCATCATAACTCCCGCGTTAATTACCGGAGCATTTGCCAACAGAGTAAGATTTCCGGCTTATCTGGTATTCCTGGTCGCCTGGCTTTTTCTGGTTTACTTCCCCTTTGTTCATATGATCTGGGGGGGAGGAATCCTGGCCCGGTGGGGAGTTCTGGATTTTGCCGGGGGAATTGTTGTTCATGCGACCGCGGGAATGGCTGCTCTGGCATCGGTCTTCTTTGTGGGCAAAAGAAATGTTTTAAGTAAGGGAGCACACAATGTTCCTCTCGTTGCGATAGGAGCAGGACTGCTTTGGTTCGGTTGGTATGGATTTAACGCGGGAAGTGAACTTGCTATAGATAATGTGGCAACATTGGCATTCGTAAATACGGATGTTGCCGCGTCATTTGCAGCCTTAACCTGGATGATTGTTGAGTGGATTAAAGAGGGGAAACCAAAGTTTGTCGGACTTTTGACAGGAGCTGTCGGAGGACTGGCAACAATTACACCTGCCGCCGGTTTTGTTCCGACCTGGGCCGCCGCATTGATAGGAATTTCTTCCGGTTTAATTTGTTTTGCGGCCGTAAGTTATAAAAATAAAAAAGGCTGGGATGATGCTCTTGATGTATGGGGTGTTCACGGGGTAGGTGGAATAGTCGGAACAATTCTGCTTGGTGTTTTTGCATCCAAACTTATCAATGGAAGCGGAACCAACGGTCTTATATACGGCGGAATAGGATTTTTTCTTAAAGAAGTCATTGCGGTAGTCGGTGCTGCCATCTATGCCTTTATCTTTTCTTATGCAATGCTGTTTATCATGTCATATTTCATGAAAGTAAAAGTAACCAAAGAAGAAGAGGAAACAGGAATTGACGAAGCTCTTCACGGTGAATCCGCCTATATTGATTAGCCTTTCCCTCTTCTATGACACCAGTTCCGACTCAATCCGGGTGAGATAACGTCCTATTAGCCATCTGAACCTCCTTTGTAATGTTCCAGAAGGTTTAGTATGGTATAGTTATCCAGTTTCGCTACATTTTTTTTGATCAATTCCGGATTAATGTGCATACCCATTCCGGAAATCACGAAAAATTGTCCACTTTGCTCCGGAATCACTGTCCGCTTTGCCCCGGAATCGGTGTCCTCTGCCATTCCGCCCGTCGGAAAGCAGGTGAATTGGAGTGATAATATACCCGTTTGAATTAATCAAAATTAGTGCGTTTCTCACCATTTTGATGAATCTCCAGGAAGTCAAATAATCAAGACCGGCCCCTATTATTTTGATCAGTTTGACCGATAGGCGGTATTATGTTATAGTTTTAATATGAGGATGTCCTGGGATGAGAGCGGGGGATTTGGGCATTTTATTTTGGGCAATTCTCAGGCCAATTTCGTGCTTAATTGTCAATAATCGAGGTTTGACCCGACGCCCTTCTATTATGCGAAACTTCAGAAAACTAAAAAACAGTTGACATTTTCAAAATTCGTTAGTAGAACGACTCTACATTCAAGCTCCCGGCTTGAAACAAGGAAGTATTCATAGGTCTGCTTGATACCCGGATCAGGAAATCTTTATAGAGTGGTAGCATGATTTATGAGGTTAGTTTCATCACAACCCATTTTCGCTAATTTTCATTTATTAAAGAAAGGAGGTGTTTTACAGGGTTAGGTTCATAATTGAGTAGAAAGGGTGACCTTTCTGGGGTTTTATATAAATAAAAACTAAAAAAAGGAATACTATCATGAGTGACTATAATGTCGTATCAGCAAAAAATACGGAAAATGCTCCCAAAAGTA
This sequence comes from uncultured bacterium, assembly GCA_937885075.1. GTDB lineage: Bacteria > Auribacterota > Erginobacteria > Erginobacterales > Erginobacteraceae > CAKZYZ01. The sequence goes on from CAKZYZ010000257.1 coordinate 5,546, forward strand.
TAGGGCCATATTCACAAACTGTAGCTTTTTCTCATTACAATCATATTTCAGCGCAATTACCTATAGATCCAAAAACTGGTGAAATTGTAGCTGGTGGTGTAAAAGAGCAGGCGGAACAGTGCTTGAAAAATATCAAGGCGATCGTAGAAAGTGTCGACCATCCTATGGACGATGTTGTCAGAATCACTATATCCCTCAGGAATATCTCAGATATTGACGCTGTAAACGAAGTTTATCCCAGATTCTTCCCCACCTATGTTCCTACACGGACGACAGTCGCGGTCGCAGCTTTACCTATGGAGGCTTTGGTACAAATTGAAGCAGTTGTTTCACACGGTGAAGGTACAATTCCAGGGGCACCACAGGCCGGCGACCTCATAAAACTTGTAAGAAACACGGAAAATGCGCCAAAAAGTTCTCTATCTACACAAACTGTAGCTTTTTCTCATTACAATAATATTTCAGCGCAATTACCTATAGATCCAGAAACTGGTGAAAAGGTAGCTGGTGGTGTAAAAGAGCAGGCGGAACAGTGCTTAAAAAATATCAAGGCAATTTTAGAAAGTATCGATGTTCCTTTGGACGATATTGTTAAAATAAATATCGCCCTTAAAAACCTCTCGGATATTGACGCCGTAGACGAAGTTTATACAACTTTTTTCCCGGACTCGGCTATCGCTCGGGCCGTAGCCTATTTTCCTGCACGGACAATAGTTGCAGCTTCAGCTCTACCTATGGATGCTTTGGTGCAAATTGAAGCAGTTGTGTCACACGGAGACGGTACCCCCCCACAATTGGTTGAAGACAGGCATGGACTCATCCTGGAAGCAAGCAATACGGAGAATGCCCCAAAAGGTCTATACTCACAGACTGCAGCTTTTTCTCATTACAATCATATTTCAGCGCAATTACCTATAGATCCAGAAACTGGTGAAATGGTAGCTGGTGGTGTAAAAGAGCAGGCGGAACAGTGCTTAAAAAATATCAAGGCAATTGTAGAAAGTGTCGACCACGATATGGAAGATGTAGTTAAAGTAAATATCTTCCTTAAAAATATCGCAGATATTGATGCTGTAGACGAAGTTTATACAACATTCTTCCCGGGCGGTGTTCCCGCACGAAGTATAGTTGGCGTATCAGCGTTACTTAAAGATGCTTTAATCCAAATCGATGCGGTTGTATCAAACGCTGAAGGAACACCTCCAATAGCATAACAGGCATATATTATAAATACAGGAACTATCAAAGTTACCTGTTAATCAGACTGTGTCACAATTGCTTTTTCGAAAAATGCTACCCCACTGTGGGGTATTAAATAGCCATATTTAGTGTTTTGACCATGTTTATGGCGACGAATTTAGGGACTACGCCCTACCATTTCAAGTATTGAGCAATTGTGACATAGTCTGAATGCCGAGGGTGAATGCGAAATCGCGCCTCCTGATCATAGAAAATGGAACTGAGAATGTTTTTTCAGTTCCCTTTTTTTTATTCCCTCAGGACATTGAGTACTCCAAACAGATCATATCGAATACAATGAGGGTTCAATTGGGGTCGGACCTGCGCAATGCGCTGGGATTAAATGATTAACGTATATTTATGCCCTCTCACGGAGCTTAGCGGTATAGTTTTGGGGGTAAAACTGGACCTCTAAGGAAATTCGGTTCTTATGCCCAAAGGGAAGAGATCATGATCTTTGAGAATGCTATTGTTATTACGATGGACCCGGAGCGCCGGGTAATTATGGAGGGGGCGGTGGCGGTGGAAGGGAAACTGATCGCGGCGGTGGGAAAGTCGGAGGAGATTGCCGCGAACTTCCCGGAAAAACGGAGGATCGACTGCCGGGGCAATATTCTGATGCCCGGGCTGATCGACGCCCATCTCCATACCTCCCAGGCTCTCCTGCGGGGGTGTGCCGATGATGTGGACCTGATCGACTTTCTGATCAAGCGGGTCTGGGTCCTGATGGGGAACTATACCGAAGCTGACGGCCGGGCCAGCGCCGAGCTGGCCCTGCTGGAGATGATCAAGTCGGGAACCACCGGCTTTATCGAGTGCATGCTGGCCGAGCGCTACGGCTTTGACGGGGTGGCGGAAGCTATCCTATCCTCCGGAGTGCGGGCCGCGATCGGCAAGATAGTGATGGATCGTCCTTCCTATGCCGGGGAAGAGTTCGTGATGCATTTCGGGATGATCGAGGACGGGGATACCAGTATCCGCAATACCCTTTCGGCTTACGACCGATGGAACGGGGCCGGAGAGGGAAGGATCCAGGTCTGGTTTGGTCCCCGGACCCCGGGTGGTGTGAGCCCGGAACTCTACGATCGGATCGGCCGACTGGCCCGGGAGCGGGATATGGGGATCACCGTCCATCTCTGTGAGGTGAAAGAGGACCTGGAGTATGCGGCCTCCCAGGGGTTTCGCTCGCCGGTGGAGTTTGCCGAGGTGCACGGCTTGCTCGGTCCGCGCACCGTTCTGGGCCACGCGGTCTGGACTGACCCGGAGGACTGGAAGATACTGGCCCGGACCGGGACCAGTGTCTCCCATAATCCGGCCTCCAACTCGCACCTGGCTTCCGGGATCGCTCCGGTCGCCGGGATGCTGGCGGCCGGGGTGAATGTGGCGATGGGCTGCGACGCCGCCACCTGCGACAATACCTACGATATGGTCCGGGACCTGCGCGAGGTAAGCCATCTGGCCAAAATCCGGGAAGAAGATCCGCTGGTAGTCCCGGCCGAGACCGTGTTGGAGATGGCTACCCTCCACGGCGCCCGGGCGATGGGGATCGAGGATGAGGTTGGATCGATCGAGGCGGGAAAACGGGCGGATTTTATCGTGATTAACCTGGACGCCCCCCATCTGACCCCGGTCTGGGACCCGGTCTCCACCGTGGTCTACGCCGCGGTCGGGAGTGATGTCGATACCGTGGTGGCGGACGGGGTCATCCTGATGGAGGGGAGAAAGGTGCTGACGATGGATGAGGAGGCGATTCTGTCCGACGCGAGAAGGCGGGCCCGGGAGATCGAGAAGCGGGCCGGCCTCTCGATCGGGACCCGGTGGCCGGTGGTGTGAGCGGTAAGCGGTGAGCAGTGAGCGGTAAGCGGTGAGCAGTGAGCGGTAAGCGGTGAGCGGTAATCGGTGAGCAGTGAGCGGTAATCGGTGAGCAGTGAGCGGTGAGCAGTGAGCGGTAAGCGGTGAGCAATGAGGGCCGCCTAAAGCCGGATAAGTAACCCTGATTACCCTGGCTCGCTCAGCATCGCTTAGGTTGTTGCTCTGTTGCTGAGGTTATTTATTTTGGCAGTGGCCATTTTCGGAATTGCAAGAATCATATTATTTCGATATGAAACTACAATTGGAATAGTTGAGATATATTTTGGTAATGCATTAATAGAATTATACAGTCTTTGTTGAGAACTACCCCGATTTGCAAAATCGGGGTATTGCCCATTATATATAGGCAATAAGTGGGCAGATATACAGGGTTGTGGTTATATTGATTCCGTGAGATAGTATGGCGTATTCTTGGTCTGGATGCGCTTTATCCAACAGTTGTATTTATTTTGCCCGGCAAAAAAATACCGGGTTGACAGACCTGGGAATAAGTACTATTGTACCCATTACGATATGTATTGTCTGACTCCGGCTAATTATCTGTTTATCCTCTGCTTTTGGCCGGAACCCAAAAGTCAGACGCAATTTTCTCTGGTGGAGAGTTAAGGGAATCCGGTGAAAATCCGGAACGGTCGCGCCACTGTAAACCTAACCTTTTTCTCTAATTTGGAACAGGATTCTCTCAGTTGATCAAAGAGCCACTGGTCCACGGTTCTTCCTGACAGCCGTGGTTCGGGAAGGCAGACTGAGAGTATGGAAGTCAGAAGACCTGCTCTCCACCGATCCGCATATTCTTCGCGTAAAGAGGAGCGGGGCAAGAGTTGAAATATGCCCGCATCTTCTTGGGGCGAAGTTTTTTTTGTCATCAATTGATTCATGGGGGGAGATGCCTATGGGAAATATGTTATGTTAGTACTAACCTTTTAATGCGTTTCCCCCAGAGGGAAGGAGAGTCAAATCATGAGCAGAAAAGTATGGTGTAGTTTTATCTCATTGGCGCTGATTGTCGGCCTGGTCGGTTTCTGTCTTCCGGTCCAAAAAGCCCAGGCGAAAGCGGCGATCAGCGAAAAACCCAAAGATTTAAATATAGCGTTTGTATTCGTGGCCATCGTAGAAGAACCCTGGAACACGGCGGTTCTGCAGTCGATAGAACGGGTCAAGAAGGAAAAACCCCATGGTCTGAACATCAACTGGGATATCTCTGAGAGTGTTTATCCCCCCGATGTGGAACGGGTACTGAAAGAGTACGCCAAGACCGGAAAGTACGGGATCATCTGGGCGCACAGTTCTTCTTACACCACTATAAACCCCGGACTCTTCAAAAAGTATCCCAACATTCTCTGGATCCTCTCCGGCAGCGGCCATGAACCTCTGGGGGGAAATGTTTTCACTATCGATCAGTTCCCCAATGAACCCGCCTATCTGATGGGAATGATCGCCGGGCTGATGACCAAGAGCAATGTGATCGGAGCGGTGGCCGCGTATCCTTATGCCGATGTCAATGTTCCGGTTAACGGATATATTGATGGCGCCAAAGCGGTTAATCCTGATGTCAAGGTCAAGATGACATATATTGAGAGCTGGTTCGATCCCCCCAAGGCCAAGGAAGCCGCCCTGGCTCAGATCGCCGCCGGGGCCGATTTCATCTATGCCGAACGCTTCGGACCGTTTGAAGCCTGCAAGGAGAAAGGCATCTTTGGCTTTGGACATTTTGTCGACCAGAACTCAATTGCACCGGACGTGGTACTCAGCAGCGCGATCGCCATCTGGGACCCCACCATCAAACTTCTGATTGACGCCTGGTGGAACCATGTAACCCTGGGATTCCCTTACGCCGCGCCGATGAAAGACATCATCTTCGGCATGGAGGCCGGCGGCAGCGCGCTGGCTCCCTTTCACGGTCTGGCCGACAAGGTTCCGGCCGATGTCAAAGCCAAGGTGGAGAAAGCCCAGAGTGATATCATGGCGGGCAAGCTCAAAGTCCCCACACGCCCGGAACCGGTTGAGGCGGAATAAAGAACTTAGCCCTTGTCTTTGCCTCGGGCACCTTTTCCTCTAAGGAAAGCAGGAAATCAGGAAAATTAAAATACTCCCCCTCCTGCCTTCCTGCTTTCCTTAGGGGTTATTGAAATTATCTCTCTTTAATATATTTCAAATCTATCATGGATGAAAATTTACAGAACGATCCGGAGATTATTGTCCGGGTGGAAAATTTGACCAAGATATTCCCGGGTGTGGTGGCCAATGACCGGATCTCTATGGATGTGCGCAAGGGGGAGATTCATTGTCTGCTGGGAGAGAACGGGGCCGGCAAATCGACCATCGCCGAGTGCCTCTATGGCACCTATCGTCCCGAGTCCGGCCGGATATTTTATCAGGGCAAGGAGATTCACCTTTCTTCCCCCCGGGATGCCATTAACCTGGGAATCGGAATGGTCCACCAGCACTTTGAGATGATTCCGCCCATGACGGTGATGGAGAATATCGTGGTGGGAACAGAATCCAAAGGGATGGGGTTGAAGCTGGGAGCGGCGACAGAAAAAGTTGAGCGGATCTGCAAAAATTATGGGATTGTACTGGATCTGAACGCGGTGGTTTCACAGTTGCCGGTCGGAAAACAGCAGTGGGTGGAGATCCTGAAGGCGCTTTATGTGGGAGCAAAATTTTTAATTCTTGATGAACCAACCGCGGTCTTGACCCCGCAGGAGATCGACAAATTTTTCTCCATTTTGAAAAAAATGACCAAGGATGGCCTTTCGATCATCCTGATTACTCACAAACTGGACGAGGTGATGGATATTTCCGACCGGGTCACGGTATTTCGCAAAGGGAAGAATATCGGCACTGTCAACACCTCCGATACCGATAAGGCTGATCTGGCCCGGCGGATGGTAGGACGGGAGGTAGTCTTCCGGGTGACCCGGGAGGAGATTGAGCCCGGGGATGTTGTCCTGGAGCTGAAGAATGTTCACGCCCTGAAGAAGACCGGGGTTCTGGGATTAAACGGGGTGAGCCTGAGTGTACGACGCCATCAGATCCTGGGACTGGCCGGGGTCTCCGGCAACGGCCAGCGGGAAATATTCGATGTGGCGGTGGGGGTGCGCCAGGCTATTAAGGGAGAGATATTGCTGGATGGAGAAAATATCACCAACCTCTCCCCCCGGGTGATCATGAACAAAGGGATGGCCAGTATCCCCCAGGACCGTATCGTGGAAGGACTCTGCATGGATTTTTCCCTTTATGAAAATATTATCCTGGGCAATCAGCATGATCGCCCGTTCTCTTCCGGGTTCTTTATGAACTCGAGCCGGATATTAACTTTCGCCCAGAAAAAGATTAAAGAATATGATATTATGTGTTCCCATCCCTCTCAGTCCGCCTGCTGTCTCTCCGGTGGTAATCTGCAGAAGCTGATCCTGGCCCGGGAGATGGCCCATAAACCCAAATGTCTGATAGCCGGACAGCCGACCCGGGGACTGGATGTGGGGGCGATTGAGTATGTCCATCAGCGGTTGCTGGAGATGAGAAAAGCCGGGGCCGGGATCCTGCTGATCTCGGAAGAACTGGATGAAATTTTCGGCCTCTCTGATTATATCGCGGTCATCTACAAGGGTGAGATCATGGGTACCTTCAAGAATGGAGAGGTTACCGTAGAAGAAGTAGGACTCATGATGGCCGGGATCAGAGAGAACGCGGCATAAAAACATAACTTAGCCCTCACTTCGTTCGGGCTACGTTCTGTAGTGCCTAAAGTTTTCAGCCAAAGGCTGATCCGCCTCCGGCGGAGAAGTGCCTAAAGTTATTCGCTTTCACCTGGATTTTCAGGTCTTAGAGTTTCGCTCAAGCCAGATGCCTAAAGTTAAAAATTAGAACCAATAATTAAATCTTCTCCAGAGAGGTAAATATTGACTGTAGTTATAATGCTTTTTTCAGTATTGCCTTAATGGAATTATCATAGTTATTGTTCAAAACATAACTTCGCTGCTGAAGGGCAATAAGTTACTGCTTCAGAATTTAAATTAAAGTCAAGATACTAAACAATATTGCGTGCCCCTGCCGGAGCCGAAGAGTTTTTAACTTTAGGCACTTCAAACTTTAGGCACTTAAGAACGTTGCCCGAACGGAGTGAGGGCTAAGTTCCATGAGATATAAACTTGAAAAAAGACCGGTTCAGAACCCCTGGCTCCAGACCCTGGCTGTCTTCATTGGCCTGGCCGCCGCTCTGGGGGTGAGTTGTCTCCTGATAATATCGGCCGGCGCCAATGTCGGCGAAGCTCTCACCGCTATCTTCAATGGCTCTTTTGGAGATTGGGACGCGCTGGCCGAGACCCTGGTCCAGGCGACCCCGCTGATCTTCTGCGGGATGGCGATAGTGATCGCCTTCCGGGCCCGGGTCTGGAACATCGGAGCAGAGGGACAGTTCTTTGCCGGAGCCATGGTCGCCATCCTGGTCGCGATGAACCTGAGCTTCCTGCCCCGCCCGCTCCTGATCTTTGCCATCATTTTGGGCGCGATGGTGGGAGGAGCGATCTGGGGGGGGATCCCGGGTTTTCTTAAGGCGCGGTTTAACGCCAACGAGATCATCACCACGGTCATGATGAATTACATCATCATGTTCTTTCTCTCCTATCTCCTCTCCTCGGTCTGGCGGGAACCGGGGCATTTCTTCCTCCAGACCGCCCGTATCCCCGGAGCAGCCCAACTTCCCGTGGTAGCTTCCGGGACCCGACTCCACTTTGGTTTTATCCTCTCGCTGATCTCCGGACTCTTTGCCTATCTTTTATTATGGAAAACCCCGCTCGGGTACGAGATTCGGGCGGTGGGAATTAATCCGGTCGCCGCGCAATACAAAGGGATCAGTATCAAGAAAATTACCATTCTGACCATGATTATCAGCGGGGCGATAGCCGGACTGGCGGGGGGGAGCGAGGTGACCGGCCTTCATTTCCGGCTCCGCCTCGATATTTCGACCGGTTATGGCTACACCGGAATTATCATCGCCCTGCTGGGGAGGCTTCACCCGGTCGGCGTAATTATTGCCGCGATATTCTTCGGCGCTCTGGTCAATGGTTCAACCTCCATGCAGATCATCACCGGCGTACCGGTGGCCCTGGTTTATTGCGTGGAAGCGATCGTGCTGATATTTGTCCTCTCGGCCGACATAATTTCCAGATATCGTATTCGGAGGGTTCGCGATGTTAAGTGATATTCTACAGACCGCTTTTATTGTCAGTCTATTTTCCGGGATGATCAGAATCGCCACCCCTCTGATCTTTGCCGCCATAGGTGAGTTGGTCACCGAGCGTTCCGGGGTGCTTAATCTAGGAGTGGAGGGAGCGATTCTAACCGGCGCGTTTGTAGGATTTACGGTTGCCTATCATAGCGGTTCACTCTGGCTGGGGGTCATCGCGGCCCTGATCGCCGGAGGTATTATCGGATTTCTCATGGTCTTCTTAAGTACCACCCTGGAGGTGGACCAGACAGTGACAGGGTTAACAATCAATCTCCTCGCCGCCGGTATTACATTTTATATCTACCGGCTCCAGTTTAAGAGCGTGGGATCATCCAACCTTCCTAACCTGCCGATCTTTGAAGTTTGGAAAATTCCTCTACTCTCTCAAATCCCCTTTCTGGGAGAGATTGTTTTTTCCCAGTATGCCCTGACCTATATCTCGTTTCTTCTGGTCCCGCTGGTCTGGTTCTTCCTCTACCGGACCAAGCACGGATTAATCCTGAGGTCGATTGGGGAGAACCCCCGGGCCATCGATATGAAGGGGGTAAATATACATCTCTATCAGTATCTGGCGGTCATCTTCGGCAGTATGATGGCCGCGGTGGGTGGGGCCTTCCTGACTCTATCCTCCGCCGGGCTCTTTGTGCCGGCTATTGCCGGGGGCCGGGGCTGGATTGCCATCGCTCTGGTTATCTTCGGAGACTGGAAACCGGTCCCCATTTTCCTGGGCGCGCTCTTCTTCGGATTTCTGGATTCCTTTCAGCAGCAGATCCAGGGGATCGGAATTCAATTCCCGTATCAGATATTGCTGGCACTGCCCTATATTCTGGTTATTATCGCCCTGATCGTCGGTCACCGGCGCGCCGGAGCCCCTATCTCCCTGGGGATCTCGTACCACCGGGAATAAACTTTGCGACTGCGCCGCAAAGTTCATGTTTTAAACCAAGTTAAGTGAAATCAGGCCAGGTTTATTCCATATTATATATGCCTATTGAATATAGGCAATCACTGGGCATTTATTCCGGGTTGGAGTGACAGCAATTATATGGGATAGTAGGGTTGAATTAATATAAGCATGTCTGTCAATTTTTAACAACATTAAACCAGCACCGCAGTCGCTGGTTTATGAAGGAGGGTATCATGGGTTTAACCGGAAAGGAATTGATCTATAAAGTACATCGGCATGAAGAACTCCCATCTATTCCCTGGGTGCCGTACGCCGGTATTCACGCCGGGTTTCTCAAGGGATACACCGCGATCGAAGTCCTCAAGGATGCCGATAAGCTCCTGGAATGTCTTCTGGAAGTCAACCGGATCTATGTGCCGGATGGCCAGCCGGTCATGTTTGATCTCCAGCTTGAGGCCGAGATTCTGGGCTGCGATCTCCTCTGGCTGGATGATAACCTCCCCGCCGTCCGGAGCCATCCCCTGGCCGAGACCGATGAGATTCCGGATAAGATTCCCCAGAAGGATGAGGGGAGGCTCCCGATGGTCTGGGATGTTATGCGGCGTCTCAAGGCGGCGGTCGGAGAGAAAACCGCTCTCTACGGTCTCTTCTGTGGGCCGTTTACTCTCGCTTCGCATCTCCGGGGGACCAACCTCTTTCTGGATATGATCAGGAATCAGGAGTATGTGGATAAACTGATCGCTTATACCACCAGTATTGCTACCGCCATGGCGGACTACTACGCCGACGAGGGGATGGATGTTATCGCCGCGGTTGATCCGCTGGTCTCCCAGATCTCCCCGGCCCACTTCGAGCGATTTTTTAGCAAGCCCTATACCGGCCTTTTCGATCATATCCGGGCCAAGGGCCACTTCTCCTCCTACTTTGTCTGTGGTAACGCCACCAAGCTGATTGACGAGATGTGCCGGACCAAACCCGACGCGATCGCGATCGATGAGAATATCGACATGGCGGCCGCCCAGAAGATCACCCAGAAGTATAATATTGTGATCGGAGGTAATATCCCCCTCACCACCACCATGCTCTTCGGTAACCAGCAGGATAACATGAAGACCACCATCGATCTGATCGATAGTCTGGACACCGATCGGAATGTGATCATCGCCCCGGGATGCGATATACCCTATCATGTCCCGCCCGCCAACGCCATTGCCTGCGCCGAGGCGGTTCACGAACCGGATATGATTCGGGAAATAATCAAGAACTACGAGTCAACCGACTTTGATATGGATATCGAACTACCCGATTATGAAAATCTGAAGAAGCCTCTGATGGAGGTTTTAACCCTCGATCCGATTGCCTGCGCGGCCTGCACTTATATGCTGGCGGCGGCCCAGGAGGTGAAGGACATCCTGGGGGATAAGATCGATATGGTGGAGTATCGCTATAATAACCGGGAAGACATCGCCCGAATCAAAAAAATTGCCGCCACGGCTTTACCGAGTATTTACATCAACGGGGAGATGAAATATCCCTCGATCATCCCCAGCCGGGATGAACTGATCGCGGAGCTGGAAAAGGCGATGTAAGTTAGCGCCTTTGGTGCTAACTTACTACTTCGAAATTTTAATGACCCATAAGGAAAGCAGGAAGGCAGGAGGGTGAGTATTTTAATTTTCCTGATTTCCTGCTTTCCTTAGAGGAAAAGTTATCCTAGGCAAAGCTGAGGACTAAGTGTCTTGTTAAAGATAAATACCGTTGAAAGGAAAAAACGTTGAAGAATAAGAACGTTGAAGGGAAAGGACGTTTAATAAAAACGAATATCGAACCGCAGAATATCGAACTCCGAATGTCGAAGTGAAAAAGCCGGGGACGATTAAGAAACAAAAGAATTTAGGCAGGACGATTACAGGCAGGACGATTAAAAGGAAAAAAATTGAGACAAGACGATTTAGGGACAGGACGATTAAAAAGCAAAAAAATCAAGGCAGAATGATTAATAGAAAAAATTATAAAGCAAGTGGCGAGGCTAATCATTTTGACTTAAAAGGCCGAGGTGAGGCAAATGGTCCTGCCTGTAATGGTCCTGTCGCAAGAAGGGGGGAGAGGTAGGGGGGAATCATCCTGTCCCATAATCGTCTTGTCAAAAAAAGTTGTGAAGCTGAGGCCCTGGATTAAACAATGAAACAAATGCGAAAACAGCCTATCAAGCTCTATCTCCTGACCGGGTTTCTGGGGGCGGGGAAGACTACGCTCCTTAATAATCTGCTGGAACTGCTCCGGGGGGAACGGGTCGGGATAATTATCAACGAGTTCGGCGCGGCTGGGGTGGACGGCGCCGTGGTTGAACATCACGGTCTGGAGATGATCGAACTCAACAACGGGCAGATATTCTGCAGTTGCCTGGCTGGTGATTTTGTTAAAGCAATCGCAGAGTTCTCCGAAATGCCCATTGACTATCTCCTGGTCGAGTCCTCCGGCCTGGCCAATCCCACCTCCCTTGATACCGTTCTGAGCGAGGTAAAAAATCTGACCGGAGATGCTTATGACTATCGGGGGATGATCTGCGTGGCGGATACGCTCCAGGTACTTGATCTGGTGCAGGCGGTGAACGCGGTGCGGGAACAGATCATCAGGAGTGAGATTATTTTAATCAATAAGATTGATCTGGTCGAGCAAGAGGTGGTGGAAGAGATTGAAGAGAAGATCCGGGAATTGCAGCCTCATGCCCGCATCTACCGGACAACCTATTGCCGGGTGGATCAGGATATATTCAAATCAGTCCCGGCGGAACCGCGCGGACCACACCCCGGCCAGGTAGTTTCATCATTCTCCCGGCCGGTAACATTTTTAATAGAGGCTCATGAAGCGGTTGAACCTGAAGGGATCCGGAAATTTGTCTCCGCCGTGGAAGGCGATACCCTGCGCATCAAAGGTTTTTTTATCGCCCCGGATGGCTGGAGATATCTGGATGTCGTGGATGGAATAACCAGGATCACATCGGTTTCGGAACCGAAGGTAGGCCAGGGTATTGTGATTATCTCCCGGATTGGGGAGCGGCTCTGGGAGAAGATCCCGCCAGCCTGGGGAGAGAGTACCGGCATCAAATTCACCCTGACCCAGAAACAGCTGTTTTTTCCACCAACAAACATCAAATAAATTTGCCACTAAGGCACAAAGACACTAAGAAAGAATAGGAAAATAGGAGAAAACGCCTGGTCTTTATATTTTTATTTCTTTTCTTTGTGTCTTAGTGGCAAAAAAGTTGCGAAGCTAATTTACAGCGAACCATAAACCATAAATATAGGAGGAAGTGATATGTCGAAAGAAGAGATTATGCAGAGAATTGTTGACGCGATTATTGCCGGTGATACCCCTGCGGTGGAAGCGGCGACTCAGGAAGGACTGGACTCGGGGATCGCTCCCGAGGCCCTGATCGATGAGGGAGGAGCAAAGGGACTGGAAATTGTGGGGGAGAAGTTTGATAACCTGGAGATGTTTATCCCGGAGATGCTGATCGCGGCCGAGACCATGCGGGCCCTGAACAAGCTGGTCTTTCCCCATCTGAAGCGGGAAGAGAGAGGCGAGGTAGTGGGGGTAGCGGTCGGGACAGTGGCCGGGGATACCCACGATCTGGGCAAGAACATCGTGGCCACCCAGCTCAACCTGAAAGGGTATGAGATCTACGACCTGGGAGCGGACGTTCCGATCAAGCAATTTTTAGAGTGCGCCCGGACGAACGATGACGTGAAGATTATCGCCATGTCGGCCCTGATGACCACCTCGATGTACTATCAGCGGGACTGTGTCAAGGATCTGATCAAACACGGGATTCGGGACCAGTTTTACGTGATCGTGGGGGGCGGGGTGGTAACCGGGGATTGGGCGGCGGAGATCGGGGCGGACGGCTACGGCCGGACCGCGGTGGACGCGGTCGAGGTCTGTAATCAGCTTATAGCCGGTACTGCTAAACCGGGGGAAGGACTGATCAAGATTGGAGATATCTAATAATTCGGCAGTGACCTGCCGGATTAAGTGCCTAAAGTTGCACTTTCGCTCGGATTAGATACTAGAGCCGAGGCAAGGGGAGAGGAATGTCCAATATCCAACTTCCAATTTCCAAATGCGAGGGTGAATTTGGAAATCAGCCTTCGCTAAAGCCCCGAAACGAGTTCGGGATGCAAGCACTTTGGCGGACTGGTTGGAAATTCATTATGGAGCCGAGGAAAGGATAGTTGTCAGTTGACGGATGAAAAACCCGTTAGTCAGGAGCATTTATCTTTTTCAAATCTGTGAAAATCTGTGAAATCCGTGGACAAAAAGGGGCCGAGGTAGGGGGATCAATTAGTGCAAATTAGTGTAATTAGTGGACAGCAAAGCTGCCGCGCCGCGGCGAAACAATAAGAGTAATCTGTGTAATCCGTGGACAAACAAGTAGTTTTAAAGGAGATCTAAAATGCCAGCGAATATAACTAAATTAATGGAAATGCTCCAACGGGCCAAGGACGGCCCTCCGATGACCGATCGGGAGTGGGATGTCAAAGTGATCCCGGAGACAGTCCGGAAACTTTTGAAGAAACATGACCTGGCCGGGACCTTTAATAAGGACCAGCCGGTCAACCAGGATCTGGAACTGGCCGACCGCTTCTTTGAGGCGGGTCTGGAGATGGCGGTGGAGACGGGGATGTTCTGCACCGATACCGACTCCATCATCAAATGCAGCCGGGAGGAGATCCTCCAGGCCAATGAGGAAGCTCCCAGCGAGCTGACCATGGGTGAGGGTACCGATCAAATCACCATCAAGGCCCGCCGGCCGGAGGATCCTTACCCGCCGGTCTTCGGAGCGCCCTTAAGTATCCAGGTTTCCGAAGAACTCTACGTTCCGATCGCGACCGGGATCCTGCAGAGTAAACAGGTTCGGATCCAGGAAGGACCGTCACTCGATACGGTCTATGGATACCCGGCCTACTCCGGTTCACCATTTGAGTCCGCCCTGGCGCTGCTGGAGAATCAGCTCCGGCACGAGGCGCAGGATCGGGCCGGGCGGCCCGGAATGCCCAACTCCTCCATCGCGTCCAGCACCACCGAGTTCGGACAGTTAGCCGGCCTGCCTCATCTCTCCACCGCCACTAACCGGGTGCTGGGACCGATCCTCCACCCGGCCGAGCTGAAGGTGCATTTCGCCAGTTTTCATAAAGCAATCGCCGCGATCGGCTGCGGAGCCTATCTCAACTGCGGCTCCTACGGGATGATCGGAGGGTACAGCGGACCGGCCGAAGGAGCGGTGCTGACCAATATCGCCACCGACCTGCTCCAGTTCCCGGTCCTTCAGGCCCATACTTCGGCGACCTCGATCTATGATGTCCGTCTCGACGCCACGGTCGGCCGGCACGGCCTCTGGGGTTTAAGCATGGTCAACCAGGCGCTGAGCCGGAACACTCACATGATCACCTCCAAGATCATCAACCAGCTGGCGGGACCGTGCACCGAGGAGATCCTCTACACTTCGGCGGCGGGTCTGATCTGCGCCTGTGTCTCCGGGCAGACCTTTACCTATGGTCCCCGCTCGGCCGGGGGGAGGTTTAAGGATTACCTCACGCCGCTGGAGCACTGGTTCTGTGCCTCGGTCTTTGAAGGGGCAACCCGTCTGACCCTCTCCGAGGCCAATGAGATAGTCCTCTACCTGCTCAGTACCTATGAAGATAAGCTGAAGGATATGGCCAATCTGAAGGGGAAGAGCTTTGCCGAATGTTTTGATCTAAAAACATTGCGGCCGAGTAAGGAATGGGCTGATATCGGAGACAAGGTAAAGAAGGATATCGAGTCTCACGGCCTGGCGCTCCCCTATGTTGCCAATCAGCAGGACTGGGTAAAAGATAATTCCAAATCCAGCGGCTATGATGGGACGGTGGTACGAGGGACGGGGGTTTGAGAGGCGAAAGTTGACCTTTCGAAAACTGAATATCCAATAACCAATAACCAATCTCCAAATGCGAATGACCAGCGTCTAAGGTGAATTTGGATATTGGTCATTGGCCATCCTCCTTCGCCAAGGCCCCGAAACAAGTTCGGGATGCAAGCACTTTGGCGGACCTGTTGGAAATTCATTATGGGGCCGAGGAAAGGATAGTTGTCAGTTGACGGTTGTCAGCCCTGCCCGCCGTAGCCTTGGCGGAGGTTGGTTGACGGATGAAAAACCCGTTAGTCAGGAGTATTTATCTTTTTCAAATCAGTGTAAATCTGTGAAATCCGTGGACAGAAAAGGGGGGAGATCGGAAGAGCGTCGTGTAGGGAAAGAGTGTAGATCTCGGTGGTCGCCGTATCATTAAAAAAAAAAAAAGAGGAAGAAAAAAATAAAAAAAGAAAATAATACATTATGAGATGCAGCCAGACACGCGCTCGTGCACTGCCAGG